>JAGXSG010000029.1 GCA_018333995.1 Clostridiales bacterium
TCGTGGCCGCGGCCCGCGTGCTGTTAGAACTGTCCTGGACCCTCCTGCGAAAGGAGGAGGTGTATCGGGCGGCGTAGAGGAGAGACCTGCAATGCGCTTGGGGAGAGTCCATCCCCGGTAACAAGATTAGGCCTCCTCGCCGCCGTATAGCCCATCTGTGCGCCGAACCTCATAAGAGCGCGAATGGAAGCTTGGCTCTCCGAAGCCGTCGAAGATGAGGACTGCTGGCCCGAGGGGTCCATGACCGATCAAGAACGGAGTTCAAGACCATGACTTGCAACCCGCGTCCTTTTCATGGAAGCGCATCGAGCCGAACGCGTACGGTATTCTCGGAAGCAAGCGCGCAGGTGTCTGCTCATGCGCAACACGCTCTACGCAACCAAGCGCGTGCCGAACACTACCTGCTGGTTCGGTAGTACCGCGCCCATTCCTTGGCAGTGGACCAAGTCCCGATCGTCTTCTCGGCTCCCATGATTCTCTGGCCAGCAATCGCCATCAGGTACTCGCGCAGTCCGTTCTCAGGGCTGTCCTCGATTTCCTCGGCGATCGACTCGAGCGCAGGCTCACCCCGCGCGACCAACCGGTCGAGTGCAGGTGATATCTCGGCATAGGTGAAGGGATTGGAGCTGAGGGCGATCGCGGGGTTGGCCTTCTCGGCCGCAGCTATGTCGCTCATCACCTGCGCGATGTCGCTTCGCACAAGGGCCCGCATCTCCTCGCGGTCCACCGGCGGTGTGGTTCTCGCACAGCCGACTGAAGTCATGAGCGCGACCGACAGTAGCGCGATGGCGATGATTCGAATGGGTTTCATTGCGCCCCTCCCCAAAAGAGCCAGATCCTCCAGAGGCTACACACTAAACATGGAGATGGTGCGTAGAACAAGCGCATTACCTGACAACCAGGCGCTACACTGCGGAAGAGAAGCGCTTGCGTTGCAGGTTATGCGCATCAACGTTAGAGCCAACGCCGGGACGTTGACGGAACTCGTTTCAAAGCGTACGCTATGTCGTACGTAAGAGAGGAGCCGTCATGATCAGCATCACTGCGACCGAGGCCCGCAAGTCGCTCTACCGCCTCGTCGACGAGGTCCAGGATACCCACGAGCCGATCCAGATCACCGGCAGGCGCGGCAATGCGTTCCTCGTTGGCGAGGACGACTGGCGTGCGGTGCAGGAGACTCTGCATCTCGTCTCGATCCCCGGCATGCGCGACTCGATCATGAAGGGTATGGCTACGCCCACCGGCGAGCTCGGCAGTAAGCTCGACTGGTGACTTGGAGCCTCGTATACACGAAGGCCGCTCAGAAGGACGCTAAGTTGCTTGCCGCAGCCGGGCTGAAGCCCAAGGCCCTAGAGCTGCTGGCGGTGCTTGAGGACGATCCGTTCGCGACACCGCCGCGATCCGAGACGCTCGTCGGCGACTTGAGTGGCGCGTACTCGCGTCGCATCAACATCCAACACCGGCTCGTCTACCAGGTGCTTGAAGAGGAGAAGGTCGTCAAGGTGCTTCGGATGTGGAGCCACTACGAGTGATAGGCGTGGCTCTAATCAGCGCATCAGCAGATGGCGCGCCTCGTGAGGTATCCTCGGCTCGGGGCCGCGCATGGGCGCGCCACAGCTTATGCGCTGCATCGTTGGAAAGACCCTGTGGAACCGCTCGCCGGGCGTTGCTTCGTCCACTCAGATGACGTACACTTATGCCATCGTCGGTACGTCTTGGAGGCGCACAGTGAACACCAAACTCACACTCCGGCTGGACGACCAGCTCATCAGCAAGGCCAAGCGCTACTCGGACCGCTCGGGGAAGTCCGTCTCCCAGCTCGTGGCGGACTTTTTTTCCGCGATGGATGCGGATGCGGACATCCCCGGTACGGAGATTTCGCCGCGTGTCCGATCCCTTAGGGGGGCGTTCAAGGGCTCGACTGTCACAGAGGAAGACTATCGCCGCTACCTGGAGGAGAAGTACCGGTGAGAGTGCTATTCGATGCCAACATCCTGCTAGACGTCCTGCTCGAGCGAGACCCTCACGTCGAAGTGGCCCAGAAGTTGGTGGCGCTGGTCGACAACGACCGAATAGATGGCTACATCTGCGCAACGGCCGCGACCTCGTTGTACTACGTCGGCGCCAAGGCACTGGGGCAGAAGGCCGTTCACGGACATCTCCGCACACTCCTCGGCCTGTTTCAGGTTGCAGCGGTTGACCGCGACGTGTTGCAGCGAGCATTGGACACGAATGGCTTCGCGGATTATGAGGACGCCGTGATCCATGAGGCCGCGCACTCGGCTGGTTGTGGTGCCATCGTCACCCGTGATGCAACGGGCTTCACGAAGGCGACGATTCCGGTGTTCCAGCCGCTTGAACTGCTGGCTGCCGCTGCAGTGAGATCGGACTAAGGTTGCTGCGAGGGCTTTTCAACAAGGAGATCAACCTGACAGCTTCGCTCGCAGGTTATCTCCAACACGTTGACACAACATGCGGAGGGTGCAGGCAGGGGACTGGGGGAACGGATGTCGGAGATCCCTACGCGCTTCATCGCCACCGGTGCGGACGCCGCAATCGCGATTACGCGTGCCGCGGTCAACCATCGCATCGGTGTGTCGTTGTCGTTCCAGTCGGGGCACCTCGACCCGGTTCGCCTTGCACGAGCACTTCGCCTGTCGTTTGACGCCGAGCCGGTGGTCGGCTGCTCGTTCCGGACCGACGAACGCAGGGCGTACTGGCAGCGTATGTCGGATCTCGACGGTGCGAAGCTGTTGGTGAAGGAGGGCGTTTCGGACCCGGACGAGTTGATGCGCTCCTTCCAGGTGGCTGAGGTGTCAGACGAAGGACCACAGGCCACCGTGGCACTCTTCCGGTCAGCCCAGCGGGATGTCGTCGGCATCAAGGTCAGCCATGTTCTCGCCGATGGACAGGCCGCGAAACAATATGCGTATCTCCTTGCCGACATCTACACCCGGTTGGGGGCGGACCCGTCGTTCACCCCGGAACCGAACCTACGGGAGCGTCCCAGTGGGCGCGATGTATGGGCGAGCCTGACTTCGACGCAACGACGCGAAGCCAAGAAGGCCAAGTCGTGGACCAGCCCCACGTGGCCCGCGCCGAATACAGCGGATGCCGGAGAACGCCTCACGTATCGGTGGACTGCACTGCGCCCTGAGCTGTTCCATGCGCTGAAATCCTACGGAACTGACCGCGGCTGCACCGTGAATGACATGATGCTTACCGCCATCCTGCGCTCCTGCATCTCGCGGCTCGACCCTCCGGTTGGCGTGCCGCTCTCACTCATGTACACCGCTGATCTTCGGCGCTACTTATCGGACACTGCCACGCTCCCGATATCCAACGTCTCGATCTCGGGTTCCCTCGACATCGAGCGGGTCAACGATGAGTCCTTCGAGGAGACCCTGCGACGGGTGCACGGGAGGATGCAGCGCTGGGCAGAGATGTGCCACGGCGCAGGTCCGCTCGCGAGCGCGGAGAGGATTGCGGCACTTGGGTACGGCATCACGGAGCGTCTGCTCGGACTTGCATTTCGAGCAGGGGGCGCAACAGACAAGACCTATCCGTGGTTCACGAACGTCGGCATCGTAGATGACACGAAGCTTCTGTTCGATGGAGTCGCCCCGGACGCCGGGTTCATGTTCGGACCGATCGCTATCGGGACGAGCATCGTGCCGGTCGTCAGTACGTACCGCAGCACGCTGACCGTTTGTATGGGTTACGGCGACTCTGACGAAAGCACTGACTTGATCGAAGCGCTTCTGGGTTCCATCACTAGCGAGATAGAGGGCGTGTGCTTGGTGTAGTGTGTGCTCAACAATGAGATCGAGCTGACTCGCTTCGCTCGCAGCTCATCTCACAGACGTTAGGCGATCATCGGACTGGAGGTGTCGTGATGAAGCCATGGGCGCTCACAGTTCTTGTGCTTGCGATGGCGTTCGCAGTCGCCTGTTCCCCGTCGGGCTCGGTCAGTCTCGAGCCAACCGGCCCCACCAGCGAGCCTGCGTCTCCCGCGTCGGTCGGAGCTGGCAAGATTACTCCGGATCAGATTCGCGAGGCGCTTGAGGCGAGCGGATTGCGGGTCGGGAGCATCGAGCTTCAGGAGCCTGAGTCAACCGATGTCTCGATCTTCGGCAGTTCGCGCGAGCGCACGGTGCTCGAAGTAGCGGATGAGGTCAGCATCGATTTCTTCGAGTTCGAATCGCCCGATGAGGCATCGAAGGCCGCGTCAAAGGTGAGCCCCGATGGCTCGACGGTGCCAACAGACTCGGGTGACGGGATCGCGATGGTGCAATGGGTGGGCATGCCGCACTTCTTCATGCGCGGCGACCTGATCGTCATGTACATCGAGAAGCAGGTGGAGGACTCGGCTGCGCTGGACTCAGATGTGCTCGCGCCTTTAAGGCAGTTGATGGGCGATGAGTTCGCGGGCAATCGCCTTCAGTAGCGTCCGCCGCGTGAATCGAACAAGCGCATCAAGCTGCGCAGCTTATGCGCTACTACGTTAGTGAGACCTCAAGGCGTGCCGGGCTACTCGATCTCGACGTGGGCGCCGGAGCAGTACGGCGGATTGGCGCTCAGCCCGCAGTTGCAGATTGCCGAGGTCACCGGCTCGTTGATCTCAAACGCAAGCGGCTCGATGCCTGTTCCGGTGTGTGAGCCGTCGCAATACGGGACGGTCTTCGTCTTGCCACAGTTGCACCAGTAGTAGGTGCCTGCGCCGAGTTCCAGCACCACGGGGTGGCTTTTGGCGTCATCGTTCTCGAACCTGGTCATCGTGTCCGCCTTCCCATCGGGATCGTGTGTTTGTTGTTCCCCGGACGGTGTGACTCGCTAACATGCGCGTCAACTCGACGCGCACAAGGTAGAATCGACCTGTTAGCACGCGGTGCGCAGCTTATGCGCCACATCGTTAGACAGCCAGTGAAGTCCTAAAAGTAGCACACGCTTGTCTGAGCAGGGGGGCACTTGTTCGGGGGTACCTGGTTCCCGCTAATCGGCAGCCTGCTGGTCGTTATCGCATCAGCCGTGCGCATCGCTCTTCGCGTGCCATGGCGCCGGGTGCTGCTCGAGGCCGTGTTCGTCGGCTATGTCCTGTTTGCCATCGACATGTCCTTGCTGCCGGTAAGATTCGACGCCGTGATGCGCGAGATGTACCTGTCCAGCTGGCCTTACTGGCAGCAGTCGGTCAACTTCGTGCCGCTCCGAACGGTCGTCGCGCAGCTTTCGGCGGATGCTCCTCCAACCGCCGTCTTTCAACTGTTCGGCAATCTCGCGCTCCTGATTCCCTTGGGTGTGCTCGCCCCGCTTGTTATCCCTCGACTTCGTAACCTGCGGGCGTTCCTAGCCTTCGCGTTGAGTGTCGCGGTGGGGATCGAGCTGTTGCAGCTGCTCCAGAAGGTGGCCCTGATCGGCTGGCGGTCGATCGATATCGATGACGTCATTCTCAACACCGCTGGCGCGCTGCTTGGCTTCGGGGTGTGGCGACTTGTAGCCGTGGTCCGGTCACGGTTTGCGGATGGCGCTGCTGAAGACGCTCGACTGCTGCCTGACCCGGGCGTCAACCAGACAACGCCGTGTGAGGTAGACTCGGGTAGGGACCGGGCGTAGGCGTTGCGGGTTACGCCATAGAACGTTCGATATAGACCAGGCAGGGGAATCGTGGTCTCGATCGGAGCAGGGGGATTCGTCGCTATCGCGTGCTTGGTTTTCGGCATGTGGCGAATCGCGCGCTGGCGTTCGTCGGGCGGCGGCGCGACTAAAGAGCGCGTGGTGGCCGTCCTCTTCATGTACTTGGTCGCTGTGTCGGTTGTCACGTTCTTCCCAATGAGCATCCACTTCTACGACTGGCATGGCCGATTCAGTTTCGTGCCGTTCGCCAGCATCATGCAGCTCGTGCAACAGACTGATCGGGCCACGGCCCTGAAGAACATCGCTGGCAACATCGTCATGTTCGTACCACTCGGCCTGTTGCTGCCGTTACTGTTCCGGAGGCTGCGTTCTGCCGGTGCGCTTGCGTGGCGTGTGGCACTCATTTCAATCGCGATCGAGGTCCTGCAGCTCCCGACCCGTGTGCGGGCCACCGATGTGGACGACGTCTTCTTGAACGTCGCCGGAGCCCTCATCGGCTACTCGGTGTTCCTGCTGCTGCAGCGTTCAGCGCAGCGTCTGCCGGGTCTAGCGGCTTTGATGAATGCTGCGGGCTCGGACACGAAGGGCGAGCCTCTGCTGGCGGCGTGGCTCCCGGTGTCCGTGACGATTGTGCTGACGCTCGGCCTGATCGTTCCGCAGGTTCTGTCCGGCACCTTGAGCGAGAGCGCTATCTACGAGGAGGCGATCTCAGGCATGACAGCCGGGTCCGTTGTGGCACGCGCCGATTCGGGCAACTTCGTGGTGCTCGTCGCGAAGTCGGGCGAGGGCGCCTCTGAAGTGCACCAGCACGCGGAGTTCAAGCGGGTTCTTCCTGGTCGCTACACGAAACTTGGCTGGAGCGACCCACTCAGGGGTGCAGACTCGCGTTACTCGATTCGCGTCACGAGCCACAATCCCGCCGCGGGCGAATCGCCGGTGGTCTACGTTGTCGGACAAAACGAGGCCGACGCATTGACTGTCAGTCTCAAAACGAAGACAGGCCGCACTGTCTTCGAGGGACCGATCGACAGTTACTTCGCTGTAGTCGTGCCCTCAAGCGCAGGGCCGGAAGGCTTGGACTTGGACGCGGTCTTCCGCACTGCCGACGGCCGTGATGTGACTGACATCTTCGGAACCTACTGAGCTGCGTGGAAGCAGATCATGTCGAACAAGCGGATCGAGCGGGCAGTGCGCCGCCTCGTGAGGCGGTCTCTGGCCGGAACGCGCGGCGCGCGGCGTATTGCAACTCATCCACCACGCGCTAGTCCGAACGGCCACCCGATGCATCCCCTATATTGCGATCGATATGCATATCGTCGTACGATATCGGCATCGACAAGGAGGCTGTCATGACGACTGTAACGATTTCGCCCAAGTACCAGGTGGTCATCCCCAAGAGTATCCGGGAGAGCCTCGGGCTCAAGCCCGGCCAGAAGATCCAGGCGATCGAGTACAACGGACGGGTTGAGCTTGTGCCTGTGCGTCCCGTTCGGGAGATGCGGGGTTTTCTGTCCGGCATCGACACGACCGTGCCCCGTGAGGGCGATCGTGTATGAACGTCGTTGACTCCTCGGCATGGCTTGAGTACTTCTCCGCCGGACCGAACGCGGACTTCTTCGCCGCCGCTATCGAGGCGACCGATGATCTTGTCGTCCCCTCGATCACCCTCCACGAGGTCTTCAAGCGAGTCGCCGCCCAGCGTGGTGAGAGCGAGGCGCTCGCGGCTGTGGCCCAGATGCAGCGGGGCAACGTCGTTGAACTGAGTGGCACGCTCGCGCTCGATTCGGCTAGAACGAGCCTTGAGCTCAAGCTGCCCATGGCGGACAGCGTGATCCTGACGACTGCCCGAGCCTTCGATGCTACGCTCTGGACGCAAGATGTCGACTTTGAGGGTGTGATCGGCGTGATGTACGCGAGCAGGGCGTCGGCGTGACAAGCGCATCAAGCTGGCGCGCACGAGGTAGAATCGACCTGTAAGCACGCGGTGCGCAGCTCATGCGCTACACGTTCTGCGCACTACGGGGTATCGATATGGGGGTCGGGATGGCGGGGGCAGTTTCCCTTCGCGCCGTGGTCGAGGAGCTCGATGCGCTCACCGACGAGTCCACGGCCTACCTCAATCGGGCCACCGGCGAGCTGTGCTCCCTTCGGGACGACGAGGTTTCCGCAGCAGAGGACGGTGACCCTGACGTCATCCCTGACTGGCTCGAAGGCGGTCTGCACAGGATCCGGGAGATCCTCGAGTCGGAGGAGTGGCTCGCGCTTCCCACCCGCTTCGACATCCACGAGTGGGCGATCATGGATAGGTTCGCCCGCTCGGTGGAGGACACTGACCTGCAAGACGAACTCGCCGACTCGCTTCGGGGCAGGGGGGCGTTCCGGTTCTTCAAGGACGTGGTCCACCGGCGCGGGATCCAGCAGGCTTGGTACCGCTATCGCGTCGAAGCGCTCGCGCGGATCGCCATCGAGTGGCTCGATGAGAGCGGTGTCGCCTACGTCCGGGACGACGAAGCGTCGGCGTATGGCGCACAACCCGCGCATCAAGCGGAACTCGAACTTTGCCCGCCTAACAAGATGGCATGAAAAGGACGCTCCACCCACACTGTCGTCGTGTCCAGCGTCGACAGGAAGGAGAAGCGCCGATGCCAACCTGATATCTCGGGCTCGACGTCCACAAGGGCGCACCTAGTACTGCGTGATGGATGCCGCATGTGAGGTCCTCAAGGAGGGCGCGCCCCCGCAGACGACACGGGAGTTGCGCAACCTGGTGCGGCTGCGGTGGCGCTTCGTCGCGCAGCGCACCACGGCCAAGAACCGTATCCCGAATCTGCCCGCCCCGCGAATGCCTGCGCTTTCCCGGCACCGGCATGTTCGGCAAGTCGGGCCGGGCGTGGCTCGCCGTTGCCCGCGTCCTTTTCATGGAAGCGCATCCTTAGCGCAGGCGGCATGCCTCGTCAGGTAGACTCGAACGGGAAGCGCTCTCGGGCGTGCCGCAGGTTATGCCCAAACCCGTTCTGCGGACTGGGCGCGCATGTGGTTTGCAATTCTGCTACCGGGGAAGGTAACATTTAGCCGATGCCAAAGCTGAAGCGAGGCGGATACGTGTTTCTCGCGTGGAAGGGTGACCACTCGCCGCGTCACGTACACGTCTACAAGGACGGTGCGCTGGTCGTGAAGTGGGATCTAGACAACTCGCGCGAGATGGTCGGCTCGGCTAGTCGGCGGATTCGGAACTTGATTGAAGAGTTGGAGAAGGAGGGTCTGTTGTGAAGATAAGGCGAGTCAAGACGAACAACCACAAGCGGGCCTTCGTGGTCACGTTGAGTAAGGGCGACTTTCCGATGCCTTACTCGAAGGTCGATCCTGCTCCAAGTAAGGACGATCCCGTTGTGAAGGTCTACGCTGACGAGGACTTCGGCCGTGAAGCATTCACGTATATCCTGGAATCCGGTACTGAGGGCTCCGTCCACGTCGATGCTGTTCTCGAGTACAATGAAGACCCCGCCTATATGCGTGATCTGCTTCTTTACAAACTGACCATCGCTGCACAAGAGTGCATGAAGACCAGTCCGCTGTCGCAACGAGAGATCACCAGGCGAGCGAGGACATCTCCGGCCCAGATTCAGAGGCTGCTGGACGTGAAGAATCGCAGCAAGTCGGTCGACAAGCTCGTCGTCCTTCTGGGAGCAATGGACTGCGAAGTCGAGGTCACGGTGCGGCCGACTCAGCACGGGGCGAAGCACCCGGCGCGGGCCAAGTCGGGCTCCGCCGCTCGGGCCGCCCACACGTAGGGTGATGTGTCGCAGAATATACTGATCAACCGGACTCGCTTCGCTCGCGGCTCAACTCGCAGACGTTAGAACGACGGCCCGGCGGCCTCGAGAAGATGGTCGTCTTTACGGCTCTTCCTTGGGGACACCGAACAAGCAACAGCAGAACGCCGCGAGCTACAATGACCCGAGAGCGCATACGCGTCTGCCCATGCGTTACACGTTGGCAAACCAGCGGGGAGGTTAGTCCAAGTGCAGATCCGTGCCGCGACGCTTGCGGATGCCGAAGTGCTTCGTGACTACGCGGTTCGCCTCTTCGCGGAAGGTCTGCCCGGAATCTTCAAGCGCCCTGATCCAACGCTGGAAGAGGAGCGCGCCTTCATCCGCTCGCGCCTCGTGCCGGACAACTCGACGTTGCTTGTCGCGGTTGCGGAGGGGGGCATCGTAGGTCTGATTGAGTTTGTCGGTGGCTCGCTCGAAGAAGAGCGTCACGCCGACACCTTCTCACTCTCAGTTGCCTCGTCCCACCGCGGACACGGAATCGGTACGGCGCTCGTCGAGGCACTGATCGCTTGGGCTCCGACCGCGGGGGTCTCACGCATCCAGGCATGGGCATGGGCGAACAATCCGGGCTCCATCGCGCTCTATGAACGGTTGGGTTTCGAACGCGAGGGGTTATGTCGGCACGCGATTGTCTCGGATGGCGAGTCGGTCGACGTGGTGCTGCTCGCCCGACTGCTGGTTGCGTGACAAGCGCGTCAATCACGACAAACCAAACCAAGGCAAGCAAGCTAAGCGTGCTCTAAGGCTCGCCGGGCCTTGGTGCGCGGGTTACGCGCAAGAGCGTTGAACTCAACGAAGTGGATGTTTGATTGCCCGACGCGATGCAGGTGAGACGCGTGCCCGGTGTCACGCCCGCCGCAACCTCAGCCCACAGTAACAATGTCGTCCGCGCCACACGCGGCTTTGACGAGAGATGGCATGTCGCCCGCCGTGCCCACCACTAGTCCATCGGCGAGGTTGAGATGCTTGAGGCACGTGCCGCACGCCATGGTTGACCAGCATCACCGCTGCTGGCGCCCGTTCCTCGTGTGCGAGCGACACAAGGAAGCTGCGCATCAGGATGCGGCCCAACTCCGGGTCTGCGCTTCCCAGGGTGTCGCCGGTAATCAGTATTGTCTTTGCCATTCGAATCCCCCTATCACTTGTGCGCTCCAGCATCTCAGCTCAACGCCGCCCCATACGCGCCAAATATCTGCGCCTCGGCAGGACGCGAACCTCACCGTCAAAGCTCTCCGTGATGAGCGCCACCATTGCAGGGAACGTGCCCGTACCGGCGGCGCACGTATCGTTCATCTCGAAATCTGCCAGGCGTCCGCCCTCCCCCAAAGAGATCACTGTGGTGTCCTGACTGCCGAGGACGGAGACGTTTTCGAGGGCGTTGGCCGAGGTGCATGCCCCGTGACGACTCGAAGGAGAAGTTCGTGCACGACTGCGGGGCGGCGTGGGACAAGGTGATGAATCTCGACTGGGTTAATATCGGTGCCAGCAGTGGGTAAATTCATCGATAACGTTTCGACGCAGAGGAATAGGAGCGAGCCATGGATGTTAAAGATGGAGATGTCCTTGTGTGTCCGTGTGAGGACTGCGACATCGAGTTAGTCGTGAGGCGCACGTGTTCGGGTGACAGCTGCACCCACGATTCCGAGTGCGAGCTGACGGTAACGTGCTGCGGTCACCCCATGGAGGTTCGCTCGGATTAGGGCGGGCCACCATATGAGTCCGCGGATAGACCGTACGTTGGTGCAGGACGCCGTCGACAACATGGTCGACGGGAAGAGTACTCGACTGCCGAGGAGTGCATGCGGTTCCACGACACCGCGCCTCGTGAGCTGCTTTCGGCAAGTAAGCGCGTGACGGCGCGGCGCAGCTTGACGCCAAAGAACTAGGTGCACTGAGACGATTCGAGGAGCAACCTTGGCTGTTCCTGAACATCATCGTCGTGCTCAAACGCATGACGGACGAGTCCGGAGACAGGGTGCCTTCTGAGCTCGCCGCGCGGTTGGCGCCGCTACTTGAGGACTACCCCGAGAGTGCCGTCGGTTCCGCTGGCATGACAGCCCTCGCAGGGCTCTATCGCAATCCCCTCGGCGATCGGCTTGCCCTGCGCGTCCCACTCGCCCCAGTACCAGCCGTCGGCGGTCTTCTTCATCGCCGCGATCTGGATGAGCTCGCCGTCCCGGAAGATGTCCTTGGCGATGATGGAGTCCAGCGGCCATCTGTCTCCGCCGCTCGCAAGACCCTTCTCCGCGGTCGGGTCGAGCAGAATCTGAACCTCATCCCCATGTGGGCCCTTGGCGGCCACTCGCGACTCATTGCCAGGTGCGGGAGTCCAATCCGTATAGTTCGCAGCTTTGAGCTCATCGAGTAAGTTGACGGATTCTGGCGCGCCGACAGTGCCAGTCGGTTGAGTCGTTTCAGCCTGCGGTGCCGACGGCTCAGCACTCGGTACTGGCTCGCTGGGTTGGGCCGCGCCACATCCGGTCAGAGCGATGACGCATGCAAGCGTCGTGGATGTGACGAGGAAACGCAGACCTGGCTTCACAGTGGACTCCGTTCGTCGAGGGTCTCCTATTCTAGGTACCCTTCGAGACGGGCGAGTCGCCGCCGGGGCTCTGGTTGCACCGGTCGAACAAGCGCATCGTAGACAAACCGGCCGTGTGAGGTATTCTCTGCTCGAGATGCGGCGTGGCCGTCCGCTCGTTCTTCATGTTCATCGCGCCTCTATCCGCGGATGTCGCAGAGCTTGTCGAGTACGTCCAGCAGATGGCTGATGACATTCTCGCTCTCGATAGGCTCGATCTCGGGACAGGCTTCGATACGGTATGACCGCAGGCGTGCGCCCGATCTAGGCTAGGCGAACTGGTCGACTTCCTTCGTCAGAGCTGCATCCTGGACGAGAAACCAGCCCTGTCGTATCGCGAACCACTCCACCATCAGCCGGATCGGCAGTGCGGTTGCTGCGACCCATAGTGGCCAGAACCAGAAGTCGTTTGACTGGAAGATTACGTTCAAGAAGACCGCACCGAAGGCAAGCCCCGCGGCAAGACCGATGGACTTGAGTACTCTTCCTCCTTGGACGAGCACCCTGGTCTCAACTTCACTCCAGCGCGGCACAGATCGTATGTAGGTTTCGCGTAGCCACCACACAGCGGCAGCCAGGAGGGCGAGCAGGACGACGCCGACGAAGCCACGGATGGTGTCTGTAGCCGCTCCGACCGCCGTGCACATCAGCATTAGGAAAGCAACGACCCCGGTGGTTATCGCCGCGGTATGGAATTCCAGGCTCCCTGAGTACACCTCGACCGTTGGCACCAGGGGAGCGTCTGCGTTGAGGTTCAGGGCTTCTTGCTCGGCCCTGAACTCGTCTACGAGAGCGGACAACTCGCCCATGGACGCGATTGCCGCCCCTAAAGCCTCCTCGCGTGTCTTGCCCTCTGACACCAAGTCCTCAACCTTAGCGGATATGTCCGCAATCAGCTCTTCTTGCTGTTCAAGAACTTGCGGTGTCTCCTTGACGCCTTGGAAGGCGCCCTTGACGTAGTACCTTATTGCCTCCACGATCACCCCTCCTCCTCCGTGCCTGACACCAGGCGATCAATCAGTGTACGCGCACGCTTCCAGTCATCCAGGTTCTGACGATAAGCTGCACGACCCTTCTCGGTTATCGTGTAGTACTTTCGTCGCGCACCCGGACCCGCTTCGCCCCAGTACGATCGAACGAAGCCCTGCGGTTCGAGGCGTCGCACGGCCGAGTACAACGTGGGTTCCTTCAGCTCGTATTCGCCATCGGAAAGCGCGGACACTCGCTTGCAGATGTCGTAGCCGTAGCGGTCTCCGGTGTTCAGCAGCCCCAAGACGATAGTGTCGATATGGCCGCGGATCAGGTCACTTGAGATTGGCGCGTCGCTCATTGGGCACCCTCCCTTCAGGCATATTCTCTGTCAAGCTACTATGACTGTCAAGGTAGTATGCGAGGCCTGAAGCGAGTGTCGGATTCACACGCTAGACTGACATGAAGCTGCTCGTTCGCGGCTGAAGCACAAGATCTAGGGCGAACGGCATTGGGGGTCCAAGGATGGGAAGTCGAGTCGATGCGCCAGCGCTTGCTCGGCAGGCGCTTGCTCGTATCGCCGGCCCCGCCGTTCGAAGGTGCCGACGTGAGCTCCAGTGGGCCGCTGTAGGCAGGCGACTTGTGTCCGAGCGCTCCGGGCCGTTCGTCCACGTCATCGCGACGCATTCGACTCCCCTTATTCGGCCGCTGGCTGGGCTTGAGCCACGTCTGCAGCACAACAAGATCGTGAACCTGCGTCTCGCGGCAGGGTCCTTGGACGGTCTCGTCTTGCGACCAGGACAATGGTTGTCATTCTGGAGGCAGGTCGGACCTCCCACCCGGCGCCGCGGGTTTGTTGAGGGGCTTGTTCTCAAGCAGGGAGCGCTTTCTGTCGGTGTAGGGGGTGGCCTATGCCAGGCGACGAACCTGCTGTATTGGATGACTCTTCTTACACCGCTTACCGTGACCGAAAGATGGCGGCATAGCTACGATGTCTTCCCTGATCAGGGGCGCACACAGCCGTTCGGAAGCGGCGCCACGTGTGCTTGGCCCGCCCTCGACTTGCAGATTCTCAACGACACGGATGCGCCATACGTTTTGTCGATTCGAGTCACAGAAACGGATCTGGAGGGCAGCTGGACCTCAAGTCGTCCCGCTACCTGCGACTACCGCATAGAAGAGCGGGCTCATAGAATCACGCACGACGCTCCCGGACTCTATGTTCGCCACAACGAGCTGTGGCGTATCGCCACAGACCGATTGTCAGGAAACGAGTCGGAGCAGCTGGTCGCGGTGAACGATGCGTGCATGATGTACTCACCGTTTTTGCCACCAGCCACTCGGAGTGAGGCCTCGTCGTCGCTCTAGCACGCGCATCGTGTCGGAGCGCTCGGCTACACTGAGAAGTGGCGGCGCCACCTTCCCCTCAGGACCGGAGGACCAAGATGAAGGGTAGCAAGGGCATGCCCGGCGTCGGGAGCGTCGCTCCTCCGGTGGATGCGACGACCGCTACGGGCGAGCACTTCTCTCTTGCAGAGCACGCGGGAAAGTGGGTGGTGTTGTTCTTCTACCCGCGCGCCAACACACCGGGTTGAATTCATGAGTCGAAGGACTTCCAGGCGCACCTGCCTGCGCTGAAGTCCCTGAACGCCCAGGTCGTGGGTGTGAGCGCAGACAAGCCCGAGTCACAGATCAAGTTCATCGAGAAGTACGGCCTGACCTATCCGATGGTTTCCGATACCGGCAAGCAGGTCATCGGCGCTTATGGTGCCCGAGCAGTGCTCGGTTTAGCCGCGAAGCGATCCACGTTCCTCATCGATCCTGAAGGACGTGTCGCCCACGTGTGGCCGTATGTGAAGATTGACGGACACGCAGAGGACGTGGTCAACACCATCAGGGAGCTGTCGGTGCGGTGACCGCGGTGCCTCGGACGACAGGGGTGTGCCTGCCTCAAGCCAGGTTTCATGAGCTGATCCGCCATCGTGCGGTCGACGAGGGCGGACAGAGGAGAAACTCCAACGAGCAGTAGGCGGTTGGTTCGTGGACAAGCGCGTCACCACGGTCAAGGGTTCGGCAGTCGAGTATGTCGTCGCTGGCAGCGGTGCGCCCGCCATCGTTCTCGTCAACGGTGCGGGAGGCCCTTTGGAGGGCTGGATTCGGGTGCTTGCGGCTCTCGAGGCGGTCAGCACTGTCGTAGCGTACAACCGGCTCGGCATCGGTCGAAGCAGCAAGCACTCGGAACCGCAGACCGGAGACGTCGTAGTCGGTTTGCTTCACACGCTGCTTAAGGAGCTGGACCTGCACCCTCCCTACGTTCTCGTAGGCCACTCCCTTGGCGGATTGTTTGTCAACCTGTTCGCCCGCACGTATCCATCTGAGGTTGCTGCGGTTGTCTTTTTGGATTCCGCGGCACCCGAAGACTCCACGCTGATCGACGAGCACGGCACGGTCCTTCAGCGCTTCACGCAGCGCGTGGTCGACGCAGTACTTGGGCGAGACCGTTTATGCGAGGCGATGTTTGTCAAGGAGACCGTGGGAATGATCGCGTGCGCGTGCACCTTCCCGCCGGTACCAGTCATAGTAGTCAGCGCAGGCAGATCGGCTCGAGGTATCCCCTCCGCGGTCCGGGCTGCGCGCGCCCGGAATCAAGAGGGGCTGGTCGCTCTTTCGCCGCTGGGTGCGCACGTCATAGCCAGCAAGAGCGGCCACTTCCCACAGATCAGCGAGCCGGGCCTGGTCATCGAGGTGATTCGATCCGCAGTGGCCTCGGCCAAGGAGATAATGGCTCACCCGGGTGTCAACCCGACAACGCCGCGTGAGGTAGATTCGGGTCCTGATCAGCACGAAGGATGACTATGGTGGAATCGGGCGGTCACCACGTCGAACTCGTTTCATACTGCCCCGAGCGTCACGGCGCTCTTGTGGCGTCCTGGCTGCACCAGCCTCATGTCTCCCGCTGGTGGGGCGACCCTAAGAAGGCTGCACAGGAGCTGTCGGTGCCCCCGGCCGGGGGAGGCGAAGCCATCATCGCCGCAGATGGAGCCCCCGTCGGTTACGTCCGCTGGCAGACTCCCAGTCGTTCAGACCTCGACGCCGCCGGCCTGTTCGATGTCCCCGATGACGTGACCGACATCGACATAGCCATCGGGGAGACCGACTACCTGGGTCAGGGCATCGGTACCCGTGCGCTCGTGGTACTGCGCGAACGACTGGTGGAGGGCGGCACCGCGATGATCATCCTCGCGACTTCGGTGGCTAACACGCGCGCTGTCCGGGCGTACGAGAAGGCCGGATTCAGTCGGCGCAGGACGTTCATTGACACCGATGGCGGTGAGTACTGGCTGCTGACATTCGAGTTCCCGCCAGCCTGACCTCGGCGGCCTCGGGCCGAAATCGCTCTCTTGTATGGGAGAAGAGATTCCTCCTTGTCAGGCGACCGTTGGCAATTTGTACACCGCCACCGGGTTCGCGTTACTTGCCGCCGGTGAGCGTGTCGGTGAGACCGGTCGCGGCTTCGGTAGCCTGGTCGGTAACGCCGCCAAGCGCTTCGGTAGCCTGGTCGGTAACGCCGCCCAAGCCCTCCGTTACGCCGCCAAGCGCTTCGGTAGCCTGCGTGGCCACGTCGCCCAAGCCGGCCGACTCGGCTGCCGTCGTCGCAATCTCGCCAATGTTTCCGAGCGCGCCGCCAGCGGCCTCCTTGATCTTGTCGAAGATGCTTCCAAAGGCCATCTGATTCCTCCGATACTCGTGCCCCCGCGTGTGAGAGCGGGCGCGTCATCCGCCGGACTCGCCGCTTGTCCGGCTGCTGCACCAAGTGTAGACCGGCTGAGCGGTGCGAGGGGCGTCCCGCACACAATGCACATAGCCGCCGAGCGATCAACTTCCGAGGCGATCATGTTGAGCTTACCCGAAATCGAGTGAGCTCCGACCGTTGCCGCGCTTTGTAGGCAGTACCGGCATCGGCTCCGTTTGGGTTGAACTGGTGTTGCGTGCAGCATTTGCCCGTCGAAGTCGCGGACACCATACTCGTCATACAGGACGTATAGGGTCGGCCAAGCAGTGAATATGTCTGCACAGGCAGGCACGCAAGAGAGGGATGACCTTGACTAAGCATCGTCTGATAGCCATGAAATTCGCTAAGGTCTACCCGCTGTATATTCAGAAGGCGGAGAGGAAGGGCCGTACGAAGGACGAGGTCGACCAGATCATCTTCTGGTTGACTGGCTACGATCATGAGGGATTAGAGCGACACATCGAACAGCGGAGCGACGTCGAGACCTTCTTCGCGCAAGCACCATCCATGCATCCGAACAGCTCGCTTATCACCGGTGTGGTGTGCGGTGTTAGGGTCGAAGAAGTCGGCGATCCGCTGATGCAGAAGATTCGCTACTTGGACAAGCTGATTGATGAGCTCGCACGAGGAAAGGCCATGGACAGGATCTTGCGTCAGAGCGCGTGACGCGAGGCTGCTATCTCCTCGAGGGAAGGAGCCCAGGTGGAAGCAGCTGACGGCTCCTTCAGCTGGAGCGGAGCAGCCGGAACCGCCTATGCCGATGGCACGCTCGCGTCTCATTGACGTGGTGCTGTGGCGCGCCTAGACTCCCGTTAAGTGTAGGCGGCGGGGGGTCGCTCAGTAGACTACGCAGGGGGGCGAGTCTATGAGATTCACGTAGGGAGCCACGCCCAATGAGGCTCCCGCAAAGAGGCATCGCCAAGCGTGGCAATTTACGTCGTAGCATGCACAAATCCTACTTGGCATTCCAAGGGTGGAGCATGACATGAGGGGAGGGGCAGACCTGTGCGGTGGTGGTTGACAGAGATCCGACGATCGGTGCTTGCCGCACCGTTCTTCATGGGCGTTGTGCTCGTCGTTTTAGCTTTGTTCTGGTGGATCCGCCCGGAGCTTCCGTGGGGCGATGAGGTGGGCGCGCATTATCTCTACTTCCGCGCCTATAATGGATACGCATCCGTGTTGGCGGCAGTGGTGGCAGTCGTGCCTTTTGCGTCGTCGTACGCGCTCGAGCGCAACGAGGGCTTCTCGCGAAGTATCCTCATGCGAGCGGAGACCGTGCGCTATCAGGTGGTGCGGCTGCTGAGCAACGCTCTTGCGGGCGGTCTCGTCTTGGCGGTCCCGATGACCGCCGCGCGGCTCTGGCTTCAGGCGAGATACCCGCTTATCGAAGACATCAACGGTCCCAGACCTTTCATCGGTTCGAGCGTCTATCTTGATCAGGTGACCCACATGTGGCTGCTGGTGGGGGTCTCGTTTCTCTTCGGCGCGACGTACGCCACCGTTGGACTCGCATCCTCGACCCTGCTGCGGAACCCGTACTACGCGTACGTCATCCCGTTCGCCGTTTTGATGATCCCGGCGATCCTGCTCGGGAACACCGACTTCGCGTTCCTCAATCCGGCAATGATGTGGGACCCCTCGATGAACAGCAAAGCGACCCCTTGGTCCGTGGGTGCACAGTATGCCGTCTTCTGGGCGGTGAGCCTCACGCTGTACTTCCGCTTCTTCCGCTCCAAGGAGGAGTGAGGTGGGAGGACCTGCTGGCGCCATCTCTCAGATATACGTACGAAGCGCGTTGCGCAGCCCGGTCAGCTGGATCGCTGTGTTGGCTGCGCTCTTCTACACGGTCATGGTCAGCCTTGACGAGCCGTTCTTCCTTTCGCAGGCTGGTATCGAACTCGGCGTCATCGAGAGTGTCCTGCACGTGTTCGGCAGCAACGTCCTGTACACGACCTGGGGTCTGTTCATCCCGCTGCTGTTCGTGATCGTGCCGATGCTAAACAAGAGTGAGCAGGAGCGCCTGGTGGCGGTGCGAGGGGGCGGGCGCACGGAGCTTTGGGTAGCAAAGGTTCTTGCCATCGCCAAGCTCTCAGCTCTGCTCTTGGGCACGGTCCTTCTCGTGGCTGTCGCCCTCATCGCCCCGGGCAGGGAGCTATCCGTGCATAACTGGACGGCTGAGTACGTTGAGGTCACGCGCGCGGTGGCTGCAAGTCCCGAGGGAAGCCTCGATCCCAACTACTACCGTGTGGCAAACGATTACCTGGTCGAGACGAAACGGCCCTGGACCGTTGCGCTCCTGCAGGCGGGGTTGCTCGTGCTCGCCTTTGTCGTTGCCGGAACGCTCTTTGCGGCGCTCGCCCACTACATCAAACACCCGGCCTTCACGTTCATCGTTGTGGCTGCGTACTGGCTCCTTATCCTCGTGCCTTTCGGAAGTGCCGCCGCCATACTTTGGTTCTTCTCGCCGCAGATGCACATCGCGCTTGATTCAAGGAGCGTGCAATTCCCGTACTGGGTCTCGTACCTTTACCTCTTGTCATCTTTCGTGATCTTCAACGTGGCCGGCTGGCGCGGGCAGCAAAGAGCGGTCGTGGGATGAGGGCGCTTCTCACCGAACTTAGGAACCACAGAGTGCTACTCTTAGCCGTCGTCGGGCTGCAGGCGCTCTCGTGCATGGCACCCTACGTCACGCTTTTCGTCTATTCTCCGAACATTTTCGAGAGTTATGTCGCCAACGTGGCGGACTACTTCTCGATGCCGCTCCTGTTGTTCTGGCTTTGGTTTGCCGCGATCGGTCTTATCGGAGCCGGTGGTTACTGGAGCACAGAAGCCGGGTCGCGGTTCCACCTCGAGGCGCTACGCCACAGATCTTTCTCGGCGTGGCTTGGACGCAAGCTTGGCACCGTCGCCGCGGTCTGTCTGCTTGTCTATGGCGCGGTGCCCTTCGCGTTCCTGGTTGCAATCTACCCAGGTCAGGGAGGAGCAGTGCTTCTCGCTTCGCTGCTACTCGCCTCGTACGGCCTGCATCTAGCGCTCGTGCTTCTCGGCTTGAGCATGTTGGGCCTGAGAACCGGGTACGCTTTTGTCGGCGTGCTTGCGTACCATTTCGCTAACCTCGCCTTCAACCACGCGGACCTTCCCAACATAATCCGCTACTTTCTGATAGCAGGGCACGGCGACATCCTCTCGCTGCTAGTTTCGATCTTCGGCATAGTTGCTCTGTTTGTCATCATCTTCCGTCTGCTGCGTCCGAGCCACATCACGACACGAGGGAGTGAGTTTTTATGAGTGAGGCGTTCCTGTCTGTTCGTTCCGTCTCTCTTTCGCTCAAAGGAGACCAGATACTCAAAGACGTCTCATTAGAGGCGCATGCCGGTCAGGTGATCGGGATCGTTGGCCGCAACGGCTCGGGCAAGAGCATGCTGTTCAAGTGCATCGCCGGTCTTGTAATCCCGCAGTCCGGCGAGATCGTCGTGGACGGCTTTCCGGTGGTTGCGAACAAGCGCTTTCCCCCGGACCTCGGAGCGCTGATCGAAAAGCCCGGTTTCCTGGGCTCGCTTTCAGCCTACGAGAATCTAAGCGTGCTCGCGTCGATCCAGAACAGGATCGGCCGAGACGAGATCTTAGAGGCGCTTCGCGTGGTCGGTCTTGAAGACGTTGCACGAAAGAAGGTCCGCAAGTTCTCCGTCGGCATGAAGCAGCGTTTGGGGATAGCGCAAGCGTTCATGGAGCGTCCGCGGCTGCTGCTCCTCGACGAGCCGACAAGCGGGCTCGATACTGATGGCGTTGAGATGCTGCACGGAGTCGTCGAGAGACTCAAGGCGCAGGGGGTGACCATCTTGTTGGCAAGCCACATCCGAGAGGACATCGAGCGGCTGAGCGACTGCGTTTTAGGGATGGAACGAGGCGTCCTTGCCGAACTAGAACAGGTCCCGTGCTGAGCGTTTGACCCGGATTGAGCGCGACCCTGCCCACGGTTCCGAGACCGGTCGCCTCGGCGCATGGCTCGTCCTCCGAATCCTCGCTCAACGCCTGAGTGAATCCGTCAGTTCGAAGCGACTGCTGACTGCATGTTTCTTGAGAAGCTTTGACACGTGGAACTCGACGGTTTTAGGTGTGATGCCGAGCTCATTGGCGATTTGTTTGTTCGTCTGACCACCCACAAGCCGACGAAGCACTTGGGTCTCGCGACCAGTGAGCGTGGGACTCGATTCCGGGTATTGCAGGATGCCCCGTCCTTTGTCCCAAGTCACTCGCTCCCCCTAGCCTCGATGTTCACCCGTGAACCATTCATCTGTGTGGCACTCGCTCCGCCTACTCGTATCGTGCGAAGCGTCGAGCCGACACCATCACGAGTAACACACTCCAGGACACCAACAGTACGGCCGCCGTAAGAGGGGTGAGCGTCGAGGTCACTCCATCGGACGGCACCGTGAGCAACTGCGAGACGAGACTGCCTGGGAAGTAGCCCAGAAGAATCGATAGCACACGAGGCCCATCCAGAAGCGAGACAGCGCCGCTGATGTTCGGCATCACGAAGAACAGAACCGCTATGAGGCCCACTGCCGGGAGGCTCCTTCGGGTTAGGGTCGCTGCGGCGAAATATAGAAGCATCATGCAAGCGCAAACGAGCACAGTCATGGCGGCGTTTGCCCAGAAGGCGCCCTCGGAGACGACCTGCGTCATGCGGTCGGATCCGAAGAAGAGTAGTGCCGCAACGGATCCAATCAAAGCCGTGACCCCGCCGAAGATCACGGACAGGGCAATCGTCAATCCGAGCCGCGCCGAGAACACGAGGTGCCGACGGGGAACCGCCATGAGTGTGAGGTAATTTGAGCCGCTGACGAACTCCTTAGTAATCCAAGTGCACAGACCCAGGCCGAATATGAGGCCGGTGATGGCGATACTTACCGAAGGCGCGCTCGTCGCGAGAGTAAGGGCTCCGGCAGGATCCCTAGTCCAATCCTCTCGCACCAGATATCCACCCAGGGCGGACATCAAGGCTGACACGATTACAGCCGTTACCGTAGCCCAGGCGAAGCCGCGATGCGTCCTGAGCTTCAACCACTCGGCGGCCATGACCCGAACATAGGTCAGTTTCACCGTTTCGGGCCGTTCCGAAGTCGCCACCTAGACCACCGCCCTCGCGTCACGGCCATCTTCGCCCGTAAGGCCGAAGAAGACGTCCTCTAGAGTGTCCTGCCGGGGTTCCAGCCGGTCGAGCAGCACGCCCCCACGCAAAGCGACGGCCGATATCTGACGCGCGGTCACCCCGGAGACGACCGCGCCTCGTTCGCGGGGGAGCGCCGCGTACCCCTCGAGACCCAACAGTTTGATCAGCCGCTCGATATCGTCGGCTTCCACATAAACCGATTCGTCGGACGCCGAAGCCAATAGCGAGTTCATCGCATCGTCCGCGACCACTCGACCCTCGGACAGGATTACGACGCGATCTGCGGTGTTTTGAAGCTCCGACATCAGGTGGGACGAAAGGAGCACGGATCGCCCCTCGTTGACGTAGTCTTTCAGGAACTGTCGCACCCATACGACGCCTTCGGGATCCAGGCCGTTGACGGGCTCGTCGAGTACGAGATGGGTCGGCTCCCCGAGCAGTGCGGTCGCGATTCCCAGCCGTTGTCGCATCCCGAGGGAGAAGGTGCGGACCTGACGGTTCGCGACATCGCCCAAGCCCACCAAGCCGAGCAGGTCGCGACAACGTTGTCGGGGTATCCCGTGGGTGAGCGCAAGCCCACACAAGACGTTCATTGCCGTTCTATCTCTCGGAATCCACTCCGGTGTGATCAAAGCTCCGACTTTCGACATCGGAAGGAACGTATCGCGAAATGGTTTCCCGTCTATAGCGGCCGATCCCTTGCACGGCCGGATGATGCCCATAAGGATCTTCATGGCGGTCGTCTTCCCCGCGCCGTTCGGCCCAACCAAGCCGGTGATGGAGCCGTCTGGAACGGTGAAGCTGACGTCATTGAGCGCTGGTGTCTCACCGTAGTAGTGCGACACCGATTTGAACTCAATCAATCTAGTTCCCTCCAAGCTGTTCGCGTGCGACTTTCACCAAGGCGTACTCAAGGGAGTTGTTCGTCCAACTCATTTCCCCTTAAGCGGCGTCCGCCTCTGGCTGGATGACAATGTCGTTGCTCGCCGTCTGCCACGCCAAGAGCCTGCGAGCTCCCCCAGCGAAGTAGTCAAGCGAGGTGCGGTGCAAACCCAACCAGCGGTCCCACGGACGGACTTCACTCTGAAACACATGAACCTCAGTAAGCGGAAGATAGACGGAGGACCTCCCCAACAGTCCGCGACGGTAAAGTATTCCCTTCCCGTCTCCGTCTCGAATCAGTGTTGTGAAAGATGAGTTCGCGATCATACAGACAGTAGAATCACGAATGCGAGTACGATCTCGGCGTGTTGCCACATGCCCGACCCCGCGAGCATCGCGGTCGCGAGCGAGACCGTCACAAGCACACGCATGCCCGCAAGCAGCCACACGCCCCGGGGGTTCCCGGGTTGGCAAGCCACATCCGTGAGGACATCGAGCGGCTGAGCGGCTGCGTTCTAGGGATGGAACGAGGCGTCCTCACCGAACTGGAACAGGTTTCGTGCTGAGCGTTTGGCCCGGAGGTGCCGAAGAGCTTGACACAATCTGCTGGACACATCGCGATTGTCTAACTATAGTGTGCAATTGATAACTATAGTTGTCAATTAGAAATGGAAGTGTTCCATGCGCCCCCCACGAGTCCAGCGCAGCAGATTGAAATATCCGCTTGACGTGGTGCTTGGCTCCGCAGCTAACGTTCGCCTGATGCGGGTAGTCCTTCACGAGGTTGGCGGACCAGTGAGTGTCACCGATGCCGCTCGAATGGCGGGTCTGTCAACGACCGGTACGCGGAAGGCGCTCGAGCTCCTCGCAGGAGTGGGTGTAGTCGTGCGCGTGGGGACCGGCCGGGCGCAGAAGTACGGTCCAACAGGAGACGGCTTCTTCACACCTCTACTGAATCAGCTATTCCAGCAGGAGCAGCGGCAGTACGAGGAGCTGTTCAGGAGTCTGCGCGAGGCTGTAGGCATGCCGGAGGTCCGGAACGCTTGGTTGAGCGAGTGCTCAGACCCCGCTACGCGTTCGCTCGAACTCGATGTCGTGGTGGACGCCAAGGCGCTCGGATGGATCGGACCCGAACTCCGCACCCGCCTGATGCCGACCGAGAAGCGATTCGACATCATCATCGAAATCAACGCCTTCACGCGAGCCGACAGCCCCCCGATTCCCGCGGATGCCGCCCTGATTTGGGGTCCCGGTGAAGAGGTCGTCCGTGACCGGTCCCCCGGCGCACAGGCATATGCCCAGTCGGTTGAGCGCTCCTGGAGGATGGCCCAGGCCATCGCAGACATGATGAAGTCAGATCTCTCGCTCGCCCGTCGGGCCCTGCAGTATACGAACATGCTCCTGCATGAGGGGCAGGGCACCGCAAACAGCGACCTTGGCGAGTGGCGACAGCTGCTAGAGACCTACTCGGGAGAACGATTGCGCGACTTGCTGATATCGAGGAGTTCACGCGCCGATCGACTGCGCCGCAGCTCGCCATTCTTTGCAGTTCTCACCCCGGACGAGCGAGATCGATTGCTGCAAGAGATTGAGGGCAAGCGATGAGATACGACCAACTCTTGGACGCATACCTTCTGAGGTATCCAAGATTGCCAAGAGCAACGCTAGCCCTGAAGAGAAGAACGCCTGGTTGACGGCCTTGGGGACTCCCGCAATCCCTTTCATTCTTGCCGAGGTGGGAAGCGGACGCTCTACGCTTCGGAGCCTTGCGCTCAACGAGGTTCGCTGAGACTCCTGTCCGTTGGCGGGCAAGGACGTTGAAGCTCTGGTCGTCGAGCAGCACCGGCGAACTCGTGCTGCTACTCTGGGAAGGCGAACCCGGAGATGAAGATACTATGTTGCAGCCCATCTCAAGAAACGTTGGACAGCGTCATCAAAAGGCAGGCACATGGAGCTCCCAATCACGAAGAAGCTCGCCGCCGAATGCTTTGGCACCTTCTGCCTGGTGTTTGCTGGCACAGGTGCTATCGTCATCAATGACCTCAGCGGTGGTGCCGTGACTCATGTTGGCATCGCAGTAACGTTTGGGTTGATCGTGTTCGTAATGATCGCTGCCGTCGGGGACGTATCCGGCGCCCACTTGAATCCCGCCGTGACGACAGGCTTTTTCCTGGCGAAGCGATTTCCAGGACATGCGGTTGCTCCATACGTTGTTAGCCAAGTCATCGGCGCAGTCCTAGCGAGTATCACGCTTCGCTTGCTGTTTCCCGGCCATTCTGGTCTCGGGGGCACACTGCCGAGCGGATCGGTCTTTCAGTCCCTGGTACTTGAGGTGTTTCTTGCCGCTACGCTCATGTTCGTGATCCTCACTGTCACGACCGGGGCGAAAGAAAAGGGAATCACAGCGGGCATTGCCATTGGCGGGGCCGTCGCACTAGGAGCCCTTTTCGCCGGGCCGGTGTCTGGAGCGTCGATGAATCCTGCGCGGTCGCTTGCGCCCGCTCTGGTGTCCGGGCAGTTGGATGCTTTGTGGGTCTATCTGGTTGGGCCTACGCTTGGCGCGGGTTTGGCAGTGCTGACCTGCCGTTGCATCCGAGAGCCCAATTGCTGTCGGGGGGCCAACACGAGAGGGGCGCGGTCATGACGCTTCCCGTCAAGCGAGTGCTGTTTGTCTGTGTTGAGAATGCTAACCGAAGCCAGATAGCCGAAGCATTCGCTCGGATTCATGGCGGGACGGGCGTGGAAGCCTACAGTGCGGGTTCGCAACCATCCGGAGTGATTAACCAGAAGGCGATTGATTCGATGCGGGAGCTGGGGTACGACCTGGGTTGCCATGCGTCCAAATCGCTCGCTCAGATCCCGGATGTGGAGTATGACTTCGTGGCGACGATGGGATGCGGTGATGCCTGCCCAATGGTCCGTGCCAAGCGGCGGGAGGACTGGAGCATCCCGGATCCCAAGCAGCTCTCCCTCGACGAGTTCCGAGCGGTTCGCGACTTGATCGAAAGCAAGGTCAAGTCGGTACTTGTTGAGTTGGGGGTCGCCTGAGGAGCGGCTAGCCACACGAGGAGCGGCTAGCCGTTTCCCCTGCTTGCCCCGTGTGGTAACCTACACACCGCTACGCAACGCGGGTGTGGCGGAATGGCAGACGCGCATGGTTCAGGTCCATGTGGGGGCAACCCCGTGGAGGTTCAAATCCTCTCACCCGCACCAACAGATCAAGATGCGGCTCTACGGCGAAATCCGTGGGGCCGCTTGTGGTTGGACGGCCGGTCCGAGCCCGACATCCCGGAGCTTACGGTAGAGTTTCCAGCGCCTATTAACGATTGCGAACTCGCTTTCAAGCGGGCCGAGTGACTCGCTCGGCCCGAGGAAGAGGAAGCCATCTTCCACAAGCGAGGAGTGGAGGAGGGGCAGGATGCGGCGCTGGCCCTCTGGCTTGATGTAGATCAGCAGGTTGCGGCAGCTGATGAGGTCGATTCGAGGGAATGGCGGGTCGGCGAGCAAGTTGTGCTCGGCAAAGGAGATCATCTCGCGCAACTCCGGCGTGACGCGATACCCTCCCGCTTCCGGGATGAAAAACCGTTCGATTCGCTCGCGATCCATGCCCTCGAGCGCGTCGCCGCGATACCAGCCTTCACTCGCCTCGGCAAGTGAACCGCAGTGCACATCGGTCGCAAACAGCTTGACGCCACTGCGACCCGTTCCTGAGGATCCGAGCGCTTCGGCGAAGAGAATCGCGATGGAGTACGCCTCCTGGCCGGTCGCACAGGCAGGAACCCACAACCTGAGCTCATGCGAGACGGCACCGTCCTCGATCAGGGCGGGTATGACCTCGCGAGCGAGCACATCGAACGCTGCGGTGTCCCGGAAGAATCGTGTGACGCCGATGAGGAGGTCGTGGTAGAGGTTTTCGACCTCCGCGATGTCGTCTTCGAGCCGCTCCAGGTAGCGCTCGACGTGTTCGTAGCCATGAAGTCTCATCCTGCGTTCGACACGCCGGAGAATCGTGGTCGACTTGTACTCCGAGAAATCTGGTCCGAGCCGTTCATGGAGCAGGTCGAGGAGCGCGATGAGGATGTCGGGCGGCTCCCTGTCGAGTGTCAAACAATTGCCTCCTCGAAAACGCTTCGATGTGTATCATTGTACCAGTGTTATCCGGCACGTGCGGGGAACCCGGGTGTCAGCTGTCCATCAGCCGCGGGTACCTACATCACTGATCGTAGTGCGTGTTCAGTCAGAGGCGAGGGAGGTACCGTGGACCCATACACACCGATCCCAGGGAAGTGTATGTGGTGGCGGGAGACCTGGGTCGACGAGGACCGCTACGATCTGTCGGTCAAGGCGGCAGACAAACGAGTGCGCTGCACTTGCTTTGTTGAGGGGCGCGCGTGGACGCACCCGTGTGGCGAAGTGCCGCGAGAGTGCCCGGAGTCCGCGCATTGCAGGTACTACATCGTCGCTGGTTAAAGCGCTGCGCGCGCTCCTGGCGGCGCACCCGTGTATCATTCGGTACGGACCGCGGCCATTGGGAAAGCGATGACCGTCGGCCTTGAGCATCCATCCTGCCGAGGAGACACATGGGGTTCCGAGCACTCGGGCTGTCCGAACAGACGCTCGCCGCGATCACAGAACTAGGGTACGACACGCCTACGCCAGTTCAAGAGCAGGCCATACCGGTCGCGTTGGCCGGGTCTGACGTGCTGGCGTGCGCCCAGACTGGCACGGGGAAGACGGCCGCGTTCGTGCTGCCGATCGTCGAGCGGATGAGGCCGCGAGGGATTATCTCCGCGCTTGTCATCACGCCGACACGCGAGCTGGCGGTACAGATCGAGGAGGTTGCACGTACGATCGCAAAGCACACCGGGCACTCGGTACTTGCCGTCTACGGCGGCGTGGGCTACAAGGACCAGCTCGCGAAGCTTCGTTTCGGTGTTGACCTCCTCGTCGCCACACCGGGCCGCTTCCTCGACCTGCACGATCGCGGCGAGATCGATCTCTCCGCGGTCGAGATACTCGTGCTTGACGAGGCCGATCGCATGCTCGATATGGGATTTTGGCCTGATGTGCGCAAGATATTGAACCTTCTGCCCGAGAAGCGGCAGAACATGCTCTTCTCGGCCACGCTTTCGGGTGAGGTCTTACGGGTGATCGGCGGGGCGGTACGCGACGCGGTACGCGTCGACGTGGCACCGGCCTCAGTGCCGGTCGATGCGGTCGAGCAGTATCTGTATCCGGTGAGTTCCTCACAGAAGACCGAGCTGCTCGTGGCGTTGCTCCGTGAGGTCGACGAGTACCGGGCGATAGTCTTCACGAGGACAAAACTGCGCGCGGATCGTCTCACGGCGGCGCTGAAATCTAGCGGAGTCGATGTCGACACAATCCACAGTGACCGCACGCAGATCCAGCGCGAACGCGCACTCAAGGATTTCAAGCGCGGAAAGCACGCGCTGCTGGTGGCGACTGACGTCATGGCGCGCGGCATCCACGTCGAGGCGGTGACGCACGTCATCAACTACGACATGCCGGAGACGCCGGAGGACTACGTGCATCGCATCGGCCGTACAGCACGCGCCGGCGAGACTGGGGTGGCTATCACGTTGCTCGCGTACGAAGATCTCGAGCCGATGAGGGCGGTCGAGCGCGTGCTCGGACGAGCGCTTGAGACGCGCGATGTTGCGGGTTTCGAGTATGCCGATCGCGTCGTGCCACAGCCCGACCGGCTCGCCAAGAAGCGCAGCATGTTCGGGGGTAAACGTTCGGGGCGGCGTCCGGGTGGCACCGGACGCACACGACGCTTCTGACGCCGGTGGTGCGGCGAGTCCAGGCGCACGTGAGCGTCTCGGCAGAGCGGGTCGCCGAGTTCCGTGAAACGGTCTACGGGTTCTGGCGAGAGCAAGGAAGACACGACCTGCCGTGGCGGCTCACCCGTGACCCGTACGCCGTTCTTGTGAGCGAGATCATGTTGCAGCAGACCCAGGTCACGCGGGTCGTCCCGTACTACGAGCGCTGGCTTACCTCCTTTCCAACGCCCGACGCGCTCGCGGTCGCGCCCCTCGAAGCGGTACTCGAACAGTGGCAAGGACTCGGCTACAACCGGCGCGCGCTAGCGCTCAAACGCGCCGCCGAGATTATTTCGGCGGTCTATCGCGGAGCGGTGCCGCGTGACTACGGAGCGCTTGTGGCGCTGCCCGGGGTCGGACACGCGACAGCATCCGCGGTCCTGGCGTTTGCATGGGGGGATGCGCGGCCCTACCTGGAGACCAACATCCGCACGGTATTCCTGCACGAGTTCATGGCGGACGCCGACGGCGTGCCTGACACCGCGCTCATGCCTCTCGTGGACGCTGCGCTCGACCGGGACGACCCTCGGAGCTGGTACTACGCGCTCATGGACTACGGAGCGTATCTCAAGCGCACCCTTCCCAATCCCTCGCAACGTAGCCGTCATCACACTCGTCAATCGAGATTCGAGGGCTCCCATCGGCAACTGCGCGCCCGGCTCGTTAGGGCCGTGATGGCCGCGCCGGGCAGCGAAGTCGTCACGCTGGCCGAGGGGACAGCCCGCGGACTCGAAGACGTTGAGCGTGCTCTCGCCGAGCTGTCCGCAGAGGGGTTCCTCGCCGAGGAGGATGGCCGGTTCCGGATCGCCTGAGCTAGCCGCTCGAGTCTCCGCGTGTGTCGCCGGGCATGTTGCCGCCAGGGTGGAGCGGAGGCGAGAACACGTCTTCGACCTCCGTTTCTAGCACGCGGGCGACCCTGTCCGGCGGCAGGTCGTGGTCGCGGGCAAGGGTTGCTACGTCGTCGTGCTCGACGCGCGCCCGACGCGCCGCCCCTTCGCCCGCCACCTTCACACGCACTGGGCCGAGTGACGTGTCCACGGTGTGGTGCGAGCGAGGCGTGACTAGCCGCGTCATCGGCGCTATCCGCACGCCGAGGGCTCCCGTGAGATCTGCGAGTGCCGTCGCAAGACGTGTCGCGTCGCCCGGCGCGACAACGACGGTCAGCTCCGCACCCAGCCGCCCCTTCTTCATAAGCGCGGGTGACTGCCACGCGTCGAGAGCGCCAGCGCTTCGAATCCGCTCCAGACACTCGGCGAGATTTTCCGGCGAGAGATGGTCGATGGCGGTAGCGAGCACAGCTACGGGTTCCTCGGCCAGCCCACTTTCCGATGGTGACGGGCCATCGACGCCTGGGGTGATGTTGGTGCGATCGCCTACGAACAGGCGCGTGATGTTGGCCACGGGCGCGGTGTCACGTGTCCCAGCACCGTGGCCCGTGCGCCTGAGGAGCATTGCGGGAAGGGCGCCAAAGGAGCTGGCGTGCGCACGCACGAGCGCAGCGCCGGTAGGGGTCGTCGCCTCGCCCGGGACCGGGCCCGCGTGTACGGGCACCCCTTCGAGCAGCAACGCGGTCGCCGGCGCGGGCACGGGCAGCACTCCGTGAGCGGCTGTGACCGTGCCGAAGCCGACAGCGACCGGACCGCAGACGAGTCGATCGAGACGCAGGTCGTCGAGTGCGGCCGCGGTTCCAACGATGTCTGCTACCGAGTCAGCGGCTCCCACTTCGTGGAAGTGTACATCGGCGGGACTCGTGTCATGCACTCGCGCTTCCGCCTCGGCGAGTAGCTCGAAAGTGGCGAGCGCTCGGTCGCGCACGCGCGACGAGAGTGCGGCGGCGAGCAGCGTCTCCCGAATCTCAGCCCACGTGCGGCAGGGCGGTTCGGGCGTATGCGCCTCGACGCGAACAGACAGCCCGGCGACACCGGCACGGAGTACGGGTTCGACGCGTATCTCTACGTCGGGGGCGACCGCTTTGACCGCTTCGCGAACCACTTCGAGGGATGCGCCGGCGCCGATGCACGCCCCGAGGAACTTATCGCCCGAGACACCCGTTGTGCAGTCGAGGTAGCCGATCATGCGCACTCGTCGCAAGGCGTCGGGATGAGCTGATGCAACCGGTTGATCCGGTTGGCCATCACCGCGGCGCCGAAGCCGTTGTCGATATTGACGACCGCCATCCCGGAAGCGCACGCGTTCAACATGCCGAGCAGCGGGGCGAGTCCCGAAAAGCTCGCGCCGTAGCCGATCGATGTGGGCACCGCAACCACTGGCACACTGACCAGTCCGGTCACGAGAGATGGGAGCGCCCCTTCCATCCCCGCCACCACGATGATGACGCGGGCGCTGCGCAACACCTCTTCGTGAGCGAGCAGGCGGTGGACGCCGGCGACCCCCACGTCATAGAGGCGGGTGACACGGTTGCCCATGACCTCGGCGGAGATGGCGGCCTCCTCGGCCACCGGCGTGTCTGCGGTCCCGCCCGTGGCGACGACGATGTGACCTTCGGCGGGACGGCTCTTGCGGCGGTCCACGACGATGAGGCGGGCCTGTTCGAAGTAGCGAGCGTCCGCTGCGACCTGCGCGAGTGACTGGTAGTGCGACGCGTTGGCACGCGTGCCGAGAAAGACATCGCCGTGCTCGAGTATCTCTCGGCCGGCGTTTCTGACCTGGCGGTCACTCTTCCCCTCACAGAGCACGACTTCGACAAACCCGCACCGTACCGCGCGGTGGTGATCGATCTTCACGTCGCCGAGATCTGAGAAGGGAAGTGCAGAGAGGCGGTCAGCCGCGTCGGCGGCAGTCAGCGATCCGGAGGCGACATCTTCGAGCAATCGGGTGAGGCGGTCTAACTCCATGGCATGTCCTCGCAGGTAGATGGCCAAACGGGTGTGTCGTTCAGCGTTGCTGGCGATATACTCGTAAGGATGGCACGGTTTGCTCTCCGGTTCCAGGCCGGGTGGGACGTGTTACAAGCGCGGGAGCGTCGGTGGCCGAACACACGGATTCCAGTCGATTGATCGATGAGCGCGCCTACCTCGCGACGCGCGTGCTGCTCACGGCGTTCGCGTGGCTCTTGATCGCGGCGGGACAGGCGACTGGCACCCTTGAGCTTGCGAGTCCGCTCATTGTGAGCGGGGCGCTCGCCGCGACGATTGTCACAGCGGGAGTCGCGTTCGCGCTTATTGTGTCGAGCGTGAGGTTCGATCGCGTGCTCGTGTGGGCGGCGCCGGCGGACCTCGCCGTCCTTGCGTTGTTCATACCGGCTCTCCACGATTTTGGCGATCCCGTACTTGCTGTGGTAGTCGCGTTCGTGGCGTTTTACGGTCACATCCTCACGCGATGGCCGGCCACGTTCGTGACCGTCGTGGCTGCGGCTGTTTACTCGGTAGCCCATGTGATCGCGCACGAGCCGCTGCACTGGCACGGCGCGATGCTCCTCGGCATGAAGGCATGCGTGGTGGTTTTCGTAGGGGCGCTGTCAGCCCTTCTCAACGAGCGGTACCATGAGCGTGAACATCAGTACCGCGAGGCGGTGCACGAGCGCGGAGCCCTCGCCGAAGAACTGCATCACCGCGTGGACGAATTGCAGGCGATCTCGGATCTGACGTCGATCATCCACTCGAGTCTCGAAGTCGAGCATGCTGCCCCGAGCATCATGAGGATCCTCGGTATAGCTCTCGGCGTGGAGCGCGCGACCTTGATCGTGATGGATAAGCGCAGCGGCGATACACTCTTTCGCGGAACCCACGGTGTGTCGAGATTCCCGGAGGACACCCCGCGCGATCTCGCCGCTGTCGAGTCACTTGGACCGGAAGATCAGGTCCTGCTTGCTGGGCACCACCTCTCGTGCCGCTCCGTGTTCGAGCACCAAAGGTTCTCTGTCCTATTCTGCACGGACTCGGATGCGCTCGAACGCCTTGGCCAGCGTGATCTGGCCGTGTTGGGAGCGGTCTGTTCGGCGCTTGTCGTGGCGGTTGAGAACTCCCAGCTCTATAAGCTCAGTCTTCGGCTAGCGGTCACCGACGAGCTCACCGGCTTGAACAACTACCGTTTTTTCCAGCAGCGTCTCGATGAGGAAGTAGAGCGTTCGCGGCGCTACCATAACGATGTCTCACTGTTAATGATCGACGCCGACAGCTTTAAGGACTTCAACGATTCCTACGGGCACGTCGCGGGCGATGTCGCGCTTGCCGATATCGGACAAGTGCTTCGCGACGCCGTCCGTGAGGTGGATGTTGTCGCTCGCTACGGAGGAGAAGAGTTCTCGGTCATCTTGCCGGAGACTGACGGCGCGGGCGCGTTCGTTGCGGCCGAGAAGATCCGCGAGTCGATTGCCGCGTTTGAGTTCTTGGACGCCGACGGGAAACGAGGTCCCCGGTTGACCGTTAGCATCGGGCTTGCGTCGTTCCCTGAGCACGCCGAGGACAAGGAAGCACTGCTGCGCCATGCTGATGAGGCGCTTTACCAGGCAAAGAGGGTCGGTAAGAATCGCGTGCGCTCGGCCACGGCCTTCTTGAGGCGCAGCTGGAGCGACGCGTCGAAAACGAGGGGAGACGACGAGTGAACAACAGGTACGCATTTCTCGGCCCTGCGGGGACGTTTACCGAGGAGGCGCTGCGATCGCTTGGGATACCGGATCTCGAAGCAATTCCGTGTGTGTCGATCGAAGACGTATTCGCGACAGTGGAGCGCGGGAAGGCTGACGCCGGGATCGTGCCGATCGAGAACTCCGTCGAAGGCAGCGTGAACTCAACGCTTGACGCGCTCGCGTTCGACTGCGGCCTCACGATATCGCGCGAGGTCGTGCTCGACATCCACCATGCGCTCATCGCCGCCCCCGGGGAGTCGCTTGAGAGCACTTCGATCGTGGCGAGCCATCCGCACGCCACCGCGCAGTGCCGTAAGTGGCTTGCCGGAAACCTGCCGGGCGCGGTGGTGGAGGCCACCAACTCCACGGCCGAGGCGGTCCGCCGGGCGGTGGCTGAACCGGGGGTCGCCGCGGTGGGGACTCGGCTCGCAGCGGAGCTGCATGGCGGCGTGCTTCTCGCCGAGAGCATCGAGGACTTCGCGGGCAACCAGACGCGCTTCGTGGTGGTCGGCCGCCGCGCGCACGAGCCTACGGGTGACGACAAGACTACGCTCGCACTCTTCTTGCATGAGGACAGACCCGGAGCGCTCCTGATGATCCTTTCGGAGTTCGCGTACGGGTCGATCAACCTCACCAAGATCCAATCGCGCCCCACAAAGCGGGCGCTCGGCGAGTACATGTTCTTCGTGACACTCGAAGGTCACGCCGAGGATCCCGCCGTGGCGCTCGCGCTTGAGTGCTTGCGGCTGAAGCTCAGACGCGTGAGGGTGCTCGGGAGTTACCCGAGAGCACGGTAGTTGGATAAGCTGTTATGATATTCAGTATTATCGCCGTGTGCGCTGAACTGGGCGGTTACTATGCACCTGTTCGCCGCTGATCTCCATAACCACACACCCGCCTCCGCCGATCATCTCCGGCCAGAGACGAGCGCACGCGAGATAGTCGAAGCGGCGCTGGACGCCGGGCTCCACGTGTACGCGGTCACCGACCATTTCTCATGTGCGTTCGCTGGGGCGTTGTTGTCCGCGGCAGATCATGTCGCCGCCGAGACAGGCCGCCACCTGCTGATTGTACCGGGAGCTGAGCTCCGGGTGACCTTCCAGGAACATGAAGCGCACCTTACGGCACTCTTCGATCCGGTGAGCTACCAGCGGCTCTTCCCTGAGCTCATGGGCCTGATTGGCCGAAAGCCTCCGTACGCGGCCCGCGAGGAGTTGCCGTTCCTGACTGTCGAGCACGACCCCGTCGAGGTCGCTCGGATCATCCACGCGCTCGGAGGCATCGCATGTGTGTCGCACGCGGATCGCCCATTCGGTGGCTACCGGCTCATCGATACGCCCCTGTTTACCCGCCTTGCCGCAGAGCCTTCGGTCTTTGCGATCGATCTGCTCGATCCGCAGCGCGAGGGGTACCGCTTGCCGGGCGTAAGCGCGAGCCTTATCAGGTGTTCGGATTCCCACTCCTGTGAACGGATCGGCGCGCGCAGGACGATAGTGGCGATGGAGGCGCTGACGTTTGCCTCCCTCAAACGAGCACTCGCGAACGGGACCGTTGTCCCTGAGACGCTCGTTTAGGAACCCGGGCCGTTCGACTCCACGGTGAACGGTTCGTAGTCGTCAGGCCAGTGCACTCCCGTGTGTGTGGCGAGCAGACCTCCTGAGTAACGCACCGTCCCTCGCCAGTTAAGCAGCATCGGCATGAAGTCGGTGCCGCGCACATGGCCGAGTGAGCCGGCGGCGCACGCGAGTTCGTCGAATGCGGCCACTGAGTCGCGTTGGGCGGCATCCGAGATCACCGCAAGCGGTACCGGGTCGCCAGAGTGGATGAGCGACGTGCCGGAGGGTGTCCCGTGGTCGCCGGTCACGACGACGATCGTCCCGGCCGGAAAGCCGCGTCTGGTGGCGAGACCTTCCAGACCGGCGTCTATCGCGGCGATCACATCCCGTTTGAGAGAGGGGTTCTTCGCATGGCCGGCCTCGTCGGGCGCCTTGGTGTGCGCGAGGACGAAGTGCGCACCGGTCGCGAATGCATCTGCCGCCTCAGCGAGCCGCGCCCGTGTGTCGGCGGCAATGTCTGAGCCGAGAGGCACCATCCGGTGCGCCATGCCGAGTGCAAGCGAGAGTCCTTCGAGCACTCCGGACGCCGAGATAACACATCCGCGCATTCCGGTTTGCTCGGCGAATGTTGGAAACGCCGCTCCGCGCGCGGTCCACTTGATGAGCAGGAAGGGGGACGTCTCGTCGCCCGGGGCCGTACCGGTCATACCGCGCATGGCTGTGTACGCGTGGCGCAGGAACGCGGTAAGCGCCCGCGCGGTTAGGGCCGCTCTTCTGGGATCGCGGGCACCGCGCAGCGGGTGCACGGAACCAGCGAGCCAGCCGTCGTTGTGCGGATCGGTGTCGGTGATCTCCTCGCTCGCCTCGCCGCCAAGAAGCACTATCGCCTGCTCGCCGCACGTGTGGCGCAGGGTCACCGAGACGCCCTCGTGCTCGAACGTCTCAATCGCGGCGAACAGCTCGGCGGCGTGCTCGAGGCCGCCTTCAGGATAGCGCTCGACGATGGTGAGCGTGTCGTCGGGGTTGCGGCGTACGGTGACAAGGATCGCGTGGGCGCAGACCTGGCCCGGTGAGATAGGGATCCCCGCGCTGGTCGCTTCGAGCACTGCTCGGCCGGGGAATGCAAGCTCGTCATAGCCCAGAAGGACGAAGTGCGCGAGCTCGGTTCCGGGAGCGCGACCCCGTCCGAGAGGATGAAGTATCCCGGTAGTGCCCGCGGCGGCGATGGCGTCGAGGTTGGGGGTATGAGCGGCCGCGAGCGGAGTGAGGCCGCCAAGCTCGGCCCATGGGCGGTCGCCAAGACCATCGAGCATGACAACGAGCACGGGAGGAAGCACGCGGTCATCCATCGCCGAGCACCCGGCGCACGATTTCGTCCCACTCAGGCGCGCCGCCGCCATCGGCCTCCGTGCGCCACGCGTCGAGGACGGCCCGCCCTACTGGCTCGAAGTACCCGGCGAGGTAGTGCTGGTACGCATCGGTGGCCAGCATCACGCTTCCGTCGAGCCTCGTGTAGTTGCCGGAAAGCAAACACTCAAGCTGATCGCCGCCGTCCTTCCACGCGCCGGACGCGAGCTTCGCCACCTGCTCTCCGGAGGCGTGACGTATCGGTTGGAGCAGCTCGATGCCGACGTAGGCGAGAACTCGCACTGCCGCGTCGATGCCCTCGGCCGTCTGGCTGAGTTTGATGCGGCCGTCGTGCGTGTCGCGTTCGCCGGCGATGATCGGAACCCCGCCCGCTTCCCAAGCGAGCGGCACACGGAGCAGGTGCAGGTAGAGGTGGCACGCCAGACAAGGCGAGCACATGCCGTACCGGTCGGCGATCACGGTTGCGTAGCGGGCGTTCATCGCGGCCCAAAGACGTGGTTCTTGCAGGTAGACGGGTTCGAATACCTCGCAAGCACCGCCCAAATGAACGCGCAGGGCGTCGATTGTTCGCAGTGGCTGTTCCGCGTCGCCAAATTCGGTTCCTGTGAAAGCAATGGTGGGCAGCAACTGCGTGAAGCCCCGCGTGCGCACGGCCGCCACCGCGGCGGCAACGCTGTCGCGGCCGGCGATCTCGGCGATGGCGAGCCGGTTGGTGATCTTGGAGGTCATACGCGAAGGATACCCGAGTCAGAGAAGCGGTGCGTCTTCGCTATACTCCTCGGCAGGTTCGCGAAGCCACGCCCAGGGAGGCCTCGATGCTCGATGCCACATACGTCCGCGACAATGCCGAAGCGGTTCGCGCCGCGATGTCATCGCGTGGCGATCGATGGGACGTCGATGCCTTTCTCGCGCTCGACGAACGGCGCCGGGAACTCATTGGCCAGGTGGAGGCGCGTCAGGCACGGCGCAATGAGGCGTCCAAGCTCATCGGCGGACTCATGAAAGACGGCAAACGCGACGAGGCAGACGCGCTCAAAGAAGAGGTCCGCGTTCTCAATGGCGAGATCTCCCAGATCGAGACACACCTCGCCGAGGTCGACGAAGACGCTCGAGGACTGCTGCTGACCGCCCCCAACATCCCCGACGCGAGCGTGCCCGCAGGCGCCAGCGAGGAGGACAACATCGAGGTGCGCCGGTGGGGTACGCCGCGCGCGTTTGACTTCGAGCCGAAGGCGCACTGGGACTTAGGGCCCGAGACGGGCCTCATAGACTTCGAGCGCGGCGTGAAGCTCGCCAAGTCGCGCTTCGTGGTTCTTGGCAGGGAGGGCGCGCGGCTCACGCGGGCGCTCATCAACCTCATGCTCGATACGCATGGCGCCAACGGCTACCGCGAGTGGTGGGTGCCCGTTCTCGCCAACGCTGAGACGCTGACCGGCACCGGCAACCTGCCCAAGTTCGAAGACGACCTCTTCAAGACCACCGAGGGGCTCTATCTCATTCCTACCGCCGAGGTTCAGCTCACCAATCTCCACCGCGACGAGGTGCTCGAGGCGGCCACGCTCCCGCTCCACTACACCGCCTACACGCCGTGCTTCCGCGAGGAGGCGGGCAGCGCAGGCCGAGACACCCGCGGCATGATCCGCGTGCACCAGTTCGACAAGGTAGAGCTAGTCAAGTTCGCGCGTCCGGAGGAGTCCATGGACGCTCTCGAAGGCATGGTTCGCGACGCCGAGAACATCTTGGAACTGCTCGGTTTGCCCTATCGCACGGTAGTACTGTGCACCGGCGACATGGGTTTTGCCGCCGCCAAGACCTACGACATCGAGGTGTGGCTCCCAAGCTACAACGGCTACAAAGAGATTTCGAGTTGCAGCAATTGCACGGACTTCCAGGCGCGCCGAGCAGCCATCAAATACCGCGAACCGGGTGCGTTCAAGGGCTCGCGCTTCGTGCACACACTAAACGGCTCGGGACTTGCCGTGGGCCGCACGCTTGTCGCCGTCATCGAAAACTACCAGCGCGCTGACGGTTCCATCGAGGTTCCTGACGCACTCAGACCATACCTCGGCGGTCAGAGCGAGATCGTCCCTTACTAAGCGCGGCGGCCGCCCGTCAATCTGTGCTTCTCGGCGTGCGCCAGATCCCTGACCCGTACGGCCTGAGCAAGCCCGCAGGCGTTGCGATGACGGTGATGATCGCCATCTGTACCCAGTAGATGATCGGATAGAGGGCCGCCCACGCGTAGTAGCGGGTCACCTCGGGGTCGTAGCGGCGGTCGAGCGCAACGCCGACTCCAAGCTGCACGAGGGACATTGTGGCGATCAGCATGCCCCACCATGCCGGTACCGGTGTCGCGCCTAGGAGCGGAGCGCCGAGCGCCCACGTCACGAGCCACATCACCGTCAGCACAACGAACGTGTACGCCCACACGATCGACAGCGAAGCCTCGATGAAGACCGGGTAGATGCGCCTGTGTCGCCAGTCGAGCCAGATGTCGGAGTTGCGCCGGAGCACCTGGGCGAGCCCTTTGGCCCAGCGCAGGCGCTGTCTCCATAGTGACTGCAGGGTTGGCGGCACCTGCATGTAGACTTTGGCGCGGGGCTCGTATCGCACATCGAAGAAGTGGCGCTGGAACTTCCACGAGGTCGAGATGTCCTCAGTCGCCGCGTCGTGCACGAACAGGCCCACATGCTCGATGGCCCGGATACGGTAGAGCCCGATGACCCCCGAGACCGTCATGACTCGGCCCCACACGACCTGCGCTCGTTTGAGCAGGGAGACGATCGATGAGAACTCCACCGTCTGAATCTTGGCGAGTAGCTTGTCGCGGTTTCGCACGCGCGGGTTGCCGGTGACCGCGGCAAGCCGGGGGTTGCGCAAGAAGTGCGGCACCATCCACCGCAGCGCGTCCGGAGCCGGAACGGCGTCACCGTCGATGATCATCACGAATTCCCCCGTGACGAGCGGCAAGACGTCGTTGATGGCCAGGGCTTTGCCCTCGTTGAGCGTCTTGTGCACGACGCGCACGCGCGCATCGTCGCAGAAGGACAGCGCCTTTTCGAGGGTGTCATCAGGAGAGCCGTCATCCACGATGACGATCTCGAGGTGCGGGTAGTCCATCTCGAGGAGACCGCGGATCGTCCGGCAGATGGTGAGGCCCTCTTGGTATGCGGGCACGAGTACGGTGACCGGCGGCAGCCCCTCGTTGGGGATTCGGTAGAAGTCAGCGTCTTCTTCCCGTTCCCGGCGGAACCAGTAGATGAGCGAGGTCCACACCCACATGAGCGCCGAGAAAAGCGGATAGAGGGCGAAGAACGCCGCCGCGGCGATGTAGACAGGCGACTCGGCTATGCTGAGCACGATGTCGTGCACGACGCTTCCTTTTCATCTGTTGTGGCCGGAGGGCGGGTGCCAGGCTCGTATGATTTGATCGGCCCGTTTGGGCCTTCGAGCACACGCACGATGACGAAACGTTCGTAGGCGAGCGTGTCAAAATCCGCGATCACGGTGCGGTCGAGCGTGTCACGGGAGTAGTCGTGCCCTCCATCGGGGATGCGCATGCGCGGCCCCTTTCGGTGGTAGAGCCTCACGTTGTAGCGGACCCACAACGACGTCGAGACAACGACGAGCAGACTGAACGCCGCAATGGCCGCGATGTCTCGCAGCTGGTCCTCGATCGGTCCACGCAGCGCGAACGCCCACCACCACATGGCGGCAAACGCGAGCCATGCGGCGATGGCGACGAGTAACTGGAACATCTGTGAGATGCGAGCCTTCATGGGCCCTTCTCCTGAAAATGCAAACGGTCAAACGCGTTGCTAATGGTGGTATCGGGCGTGGAGCGAGCTTGCTACAGCGACCACCGCGCGCTATTTCCGGAAATGCGGCGGCGCCTCGGCTCGCCGCCGGGGAAACATAACTGCAGTGAAGCCCCTCGCCGCCACTGGAGGCACCCCCATGCCTGAGCAGCGCATGCCCACCATTTTAACCGTCTTTGGCGCGACCGGCGACTTGATGGCCCGCAAGATCGTGCCGGCGCTCTTTTACCTCGCGAGGAAGGGCGTACTTCCCGAGCGGTTCGCCGCCGTTGGCTACTCGCGGCGCGACTGGAGCGACGACGACCTGCGCACGCGCGTCAGCGAGATGCTCGCAGAACGCTACCCCGACGCGCCGGTAGCCGACGTCGAGAAGTTCTGCGCACGCTTCACGTACGCGCGCGGCACGTTCGATGACCTGTCTGGCTACGGTGGGCTCGCGCGGCATCTGCGCGCTATAGAGGAGCAGTGGGACGTGTGCGCCAACAAGCTGTTCTATCTCGCGGTCCCGCCCGAGCACTACCGCACGATCTTCGAGCGTCTCGCTGAAAGCGGCCTTACCGAGCCGTGCAGCGATCTGAGCGGCTGGACGCGTGTGCTCGTGGAAAAGCCGTTCGGTGACGATGAGCGCACGTCACGTGAGCTCGACGAGTTGCTCGGCGGTCTCTTCCTTGAAGAGCAGGTGTACCGTATCGACCACTACCTCGGCAAAGAGATGCTCCAGGGGATCATGAACTTCCGGTTCACCAACAATCTCTTCGAGTCGTCGTGGAATCGTGAGGCGATCGAATCAATCGAGATATCCCTGCTCGAATCGATCGGCGTGGAGCATCGAGGCCGTTTCTACGACGGAGTAGGCGCGCTTCGCGACGTTGGCCAGAACCACATACTCCAGATGCTTGCGCTCATCGCTATGGACCAGCCACATGGCCGCGATGCGGCCGCGATTCGCGAGGCGCGCACTGGGTTCCTGCGAACGCTGCGCCCCCTTTCTTCCGATCAGGCCGCTCACGCCAGCTTCCGTGCGCAGTACGAGGGATATCGCGAGATCGAAGGGGTCGCCGCCGACTCGATGACCGAGACGTACTTCAGGATGCGCTTCGAGCTTTCCGGACGCAGGTGGAGCGGGGTGCCGGTCACGGTCGAGGCGGGCAAGCGCCTCGGTGAGCCGCGCAAGGAGATCGTCGTCACCTTTCGCAATCCGCCGGTCTGCATGTGCGAGAACGGGACGCACGTGCGCAACCGTGTTGTCTTCCGCCTCGAGCCCACCGACTCGATCTCCATCACGTTTTGGGCCAAGAAGCCCGGTTTCGAGCACGAGGTCGAGGAGCGCACACTCGATTTCTTCCTCTACGAGAAGGCCGAGAAGGTCCAGTATGTCGAGGAGTACGCCACGTTGTTGCTCGACGCGATCGACGGCGACCAGACGCTCTTCGTTGCGACAGCGGAGGTGGCCGCGATGTGGGCGTTTATCGATCCGGTCGTCCGTTCATGGGAGGAAAACGCCGTCCCGCTGCACACGTACGAGCCGGACTCCGCCGAGGTCACCACACGCGCTACCGAGGCGCTTGCCGCCCCATCATTGAGGGGTCAGGTGGGCATCGTGGGACTCGGCAAGATGGGCGCCGCGCTCGCTCTTAATATGCGTGAGCGGCGGTGGGAGATAGTCGGCTACAACCGTTCCGCCGACAAGACCCGCCAGCTCGAATCCAGCGGCATCCGTGGCGCGTACTCGCTTGCCGAGCTTGTCTCGGCGCTCGACCCGCCCCGCATCGTGTGGCTCATGCTCACTGCGGGCGGACCGGTCGACGAGATCCTCTTTGGGTCCGGCGGGCTTTCTGATTTACTCGACTGCGGCGACATCGTCATCGATGGCGGCAACTCCCGCTTCGATGCCGCGCCCATCCGCGCCGCGCACCTCGCCGAGCGGGGCATCGGCTATCTTGACTGCGGCACGAGCGGCGGTCCCGCGGGCGCGCGGAACGGGGCGTGCCTCATGATCGGGGGGCGTGCCCAGCACTTCTCGGCGGCAGAAGCGCTCTTCGCGGACGTGGCGTTGCCCGGCGGCTATCGCTTTTTCGAAGGCCACGGTGCGGGACACTTCGTCAAGATGATTCATAACGGCATCGAGTACGGGATGATGCAGGCCATAGCCGAGGGGTTCGCGATGATGCGCGAGAGCGACTACGAGCTCGATCTTGAGCGCGTGGCCGACGTCTACCAGCATGGGAGCGTGATCGAGTCGCGGCTAGTGGGCTGGCTTGCCGAGGCGTTTGGGGTGTGGGGCGAAGAGCTCGACGGCGTGAGCGGGGTGGTGGGGCATACCGGCGAGGGCGCTTGGACGGTCGAGTTCGCCGAGGAGCACGGGCTGGAGGCGCGCGTCATCCGCGGTGCGCTCCAGTTTCGCCAGGCGTCCGAACGTGATCCGAGCTACGCGGGGCGGCTGCTCTCCGCGATGCGTAACCGCTTTGGCGGACATGCCGTGTGAGCCTAGGGGATCTTACTCGCTTCGAGAAAGCGCTCGATGGCGGCGAGTCCCGAGGACACGTCGGGAACCACCGCAAGACGCTCGCCTCCGATGCGCCGCGGATGTTCGCCCGGGTCCCAGCCGATGACCACCACCGGGCGCCTGGAGTTGAGGGCATGTGCGATCTCCGACAGGGTGCCCGCGCCGCCTTGCAGCGCGACGACTACGTGGCTTGAGAGCACGTTGATCACGTTGCGGGCATCCCCCATGCCGGTCAGCACGGCTAGGTCGACGCCCGGTGCGATACCGGAGTGGTCGTCGCCGGGGAGAATGCCGACGACGAGTCCGCCCATGGCCGAGGCGCCCTCGGCCGATGCGGCCATCACTCCGCTGTCGCGACCGCCGTTGAGTAGCACCCATCCGCGCGCGGCTATCGCGCTGCCCAGCTCGCGGGCGAGCGCGCATGTCGCCGCGTCGGCGTGTCCGGCTCCCATGACCCCGATGATCGTGCGCATCCTGAGCCCTCCCAGTGGGAGTGTAGCGCACACAGGCGTGACAGCCGCCGTGTCTACTCGAGCCCGAAGATCACCGTGACCTGAGCTGTAATGTCGAGTTGTCCCGGTTCGACAGGAACCATATCCGCCGCATAGGGCGCCGCGCCCATCTCAGCGCGATAACCCCAGACCGGTGGGGCCGAGACGACCGTTTCGGTCAGCGTTCTGACCGCCCCGAGAGACCTGCCGCCCGCCCGCGCCATGGCTTCCGCGCGTGAACGTGCGTCTGCGACCGCGTCTTCGATGGCCTTGGCGTTTGCGTCCGCGTCATCGTCGAGCGTGAACATCGGCCCGCTGATCTCTGTGCTGCCCGCGTCACTCGCCGCCGAGATCACCTGACCGACGGTCGCAAGGTCGCGGACCTTCACCCTCACCGAGATCGAGGCTCGGTATCCGGTGACACGCGGCCCTTCGCCTTCACGTTGCGCGTACTCGGGATAGACGCGCACATCCGCGGTCTGGATATCTTCCCCGGCGACCCCAGCTTCGCGTACCGCCGCGGAGATCGCCTCAGCGACTTTGGAGACCGCCGCGAGCGCCGTCTCGGCCTGGGGGGCGCTCTCAGTCGCACCGAACGTGAGTACCGCCGTGTCCGGAGGTGCGAGGGCGGTTCCTTGGCCGTGGGCGGTGACCGTATCGGGCATCGCGGCATCTGGCGACGAAACCACCGTGGTGGTACCGCATCCGCTCACCGCAAGCGCCATCACCACGATGAGCGCAAGCGCTCCGGCGAGACGTGTTCTTCGCATCATGTCCTCCTCGGCAGGGTACCGCCGACACCCCTTCTGGTGACGGCTTACATCGAGTGAGACGTCACGGGGACGGTGCTGGTTCACGCTGGGATAGCGATTACCGCGAGAACGGCGAAAGCCCCGCGCGAGGCGGGGCTTTCGGGTGGTACGGTGGCGCGCCCTGAGAGATTCGAACTCCCGACCTTCTGATTCGTAGTCAGACGCTCTATCCGGCTGAGCTAAGGGCGCATACCCGAAACGGGCTGTGCAATCCTGCCAGGATGCAGGTGTTATGTCAACTGGCGGAGAGTGAGGGATTCGAACCCTCGAAGGAGCGGTTAGCCCCTTACTCGCTTAGCAGGCGAGCGCCTTCAGCCGACTCGGCCAACTCTCCGTCGTGCGCGTCATGCGGACGTGCCGAGATATTGTAGCAGGGGCTTGTTTTGCGCGACAGCGCGATGGCGGAGGGGGAGGGATTCGAACCCTCGGAGCCTTGCGGCTCGCTGGTTTTCAAGACCAGTGCATTCAACCACTCTGCCACCCCTCCGTGCGCAGGAAAGTGTAGCATGCGAGGTATGGATGCAGACGAGATCTACATGCGGATGGCCCTCGATGAGGCCCGATCAGCCGAGTCGATCGGAGAGGTTCCCATCGGAGCGGTGGTCGTGTGCGAAGGAGCAGTAGTCGCACGCGGTCACAACCGGCGCGAGATCGACTCGGATCCCGCCGGTCACGCGGAGTTTATCGCTATCAGGGAGGCTTCGCGCAAGTTGGGGCGCTGGCGCCTCGCGGACTGCACAGTCTACGTGACGCTTGAGCCGTGCCCGATGTGTGCGGGCCTCATGCACCAGGCTAGGATCGCGCGCCTCGTCTACGGGGTTTCCGATCCCAAGGCAGGCGCTGTGGGCACACTCTACGACCTCTCCAACGACGAGCGCCTCAACCACCGGTTCGATGTCACGCGCGGTGTCTGCGAAGCGGAGGCGGGGGCGATGCTGTCTGATTTCTTCCGGCGCTTGAGAGAGCGCTGAGAGGCGTGTAGGCGACGACGTGAAGGATGCCGTATGCTTAAACTCGCGATGCGTACCCCGGTTTCCGCCGAGACGAGCAGATTCCTACCGGATGGAGGCGCGATGATGAGGCCTGCGAGGTTGGTGATGATGACGGTCGCGGTGCTTTGTGCGGCTCCGGCGTTTGCCGTGGCGACTTCGGAGAGCGCCGTCACGGCTCCGGCGTGGCTTGGTTTTGGGATGGGAGGCTTCGCGCTGGTTGTCTCGGCGTTGCTTCTCGTCGAGGTCGCGGCGTTGAGGCGCCTAGCCGAGGGCTCGGCCTTCTCCGACAACATGGCGTACGTGATGGCGGGGATCGTCGCGCTTGCCGCCTCGGCGCTTGCGGGATGGGTCGCGCTGCTCGATCCGGTGGGGTTAGGCGGCGATCTCGTCAGCATCGTGTCCGACGCCCTGGTAGGCGTGGGGATGGTTCTCCTCGGCGTGTACTTTTTCCGGGTGCGCCGGGCGATGAAGCGTTACCTGTCGGTGCTCTCAAGCGTCGAGCCGCTCGCGTCGGTGCAGTCGGATGCCACCGCCCGCGAGGAGCCTCCGGGTGTCTAGCCTGCTTGCGACACGTATCGAAGAGGTGCTACGGCCTGTGATCGGCACCGTGCTCGCGACGGTGTCTGTCGATGTCGAGGCGAAACGCATCGGGAAGTCGGTGGACACATTAGAACGCAGGGATCTGCCCGTGATCGCCGAGAATCTCGCCGAGGCGCTTAAGCTGGTCGTTGGACCGGACGTCGCGATGGCCGCTTCACAGCGGGTACGAGAGCTACTCTGACACCGTTCGTTGTGCTCGCGATGGTTTACAGCGAGTCATCCGCGTCTTGTGGCGGGCACGGCGCGCGTTCGGGCAGCCACACCGTGAACGTCGTGCCTACCCCCGGTGTGCTCTGTGCGCCTATCCGTCCGCCGAGGATCTCCGTCAGGCTTCGTGCGATCGCGAGGCCGAGTCCAGCGCCCTCGGCGACATGCCCGTCTGGGGGAGCGAGCTGCGCGAACTCCGCGAAGATCTCTTCAATCCTCTCGGGGGGCATGCCAACGCCGGTGTCTGCGACCGTGAAGCACGCCCCGCCGTCGCCGGTGCGGCGGATCGAGAGGGTGACGATCCCGCGCTCAGTGAATTTGACCGCGTTGCCGAGCAGGTTCATGAGCACCTGCTCGATACGGCCCGGATCGGAGAAGATGTATCCGGCGTCGTCAATCTCCGATTCGAACGCGAGTCCTTTGAGGCGGGCCAGTGGCTCCGCGTAGCCGGTGAGGTTCTCGCCGATACTTTCTAGGTCCACGAGCTCGCATCTCAGCTCGACGCCGCCCGCCGCGATCACGGAGATGTCGAGCAGGTCGTTGACGAGGCCGAGCAGTTTGACGCCCGACCGCGAGATCATGCGAAGCTGGGTCTCTTGTTCTTTGGTGATATCTCCCGGAACCCGTGAGAGCAGGACTGAGCTAAAACCAATAATGGAGTTGAGCGGAGTTCGCAGCTCATGGCTCATCCGCGCGATGAAACGGTCCTTTGCCTGCGTTGCTTCCACCAGCTGTTGGTTGGTTTCCACGAGCTGCGTTGTTCTCCGCTCGACCGTCTCTTCGATGTCGCGCTTCGCATCCCGGAGAGCGTGCTCGACCGTTTGCCGCTCGGCAATCTCTGACAGCAGTGCGCTGTTCGACGCGGCAAGCGAGGCAGCCATCTCGTCAAATGCGCGGGCTACCTCACGGATCTCGGTTCCGCGCATCTCACCGAATCGGAACTCGAGGTTGCCGGCAGCCAGTTGTAGCGCCCCCTCGCGCAGTCGCGACAGCGGGCGCGAGACAGTCCTCCAGTTCCACCACGAGGCCGCGCCGACGGTGAGTATGGCGGCGAACGCGATCAGGCCGCCGATCATCGAGATGCGTGATTGAATCCGGGACTGGTCTTCCGAGAGCGTGGCACGGAACTCCATGGTGGCGTTAGAAAGGTCTTGCTCGGTGAGCCGGAGTTGCTGGGCGATGCGGATCCCGTGGGCGTCGAGGCCCGTGTGCAGTAGTTCCGGGTTCGCATCGACGTGGCCAGTGAGTGCGGTGAACAGTGTCGCGAGGCGTTCGTGATAGGGCACGAGTTTGTCGGACAGGGCGACGACTGTTTCGTCGCATCCGCCGGTGGTGGCGAGCGCTTCACCGAGCGCTTCATGTTGCGACCACCAAAGATCGGCCGTTTGCTTGTCGGGGGTCACGGTGTAGTCGCCGGTCAGTAGGGCGAGCTCGAACACCGCGATAGAGATCTGCCGAGCGCGAGTGGCGCAACGATCCCAGTGCAGGGACTGCGAGACTGAAACGAGCAGTACCGTCGCGAGCGCCAAGGTGAACAGGGACGCGAGCACCGCGACGGCTGTCATCCGTGCGCGAATGCTCATGGCGAGCGCGAGGTTAAGCCGCATGCGACACCTCTCCTGCGGTACCGCGAACGACGGTGGAGCCAATTGTGCTGCCTGCTCCTCCGAGGCGATACCCTTATCAGAGATTATGCGCTGTTTTACGTGCTTCGACACGCTGAGGCAGGGAAGCCGCCTGGGCTGCGGGAGCATCGCTCGGAGCTGAGGTGCCGCGCTGCGGTGCGAATTGCGGTGCGAATTGCCCGCACAGCGCCAGCCCGATATACTCGCGGGTGCCGCTCGACGGTGCCCGCAAGCGAGCACCGTCGCACCACATCCGGAGAGCTGGCCGAGCGGCTGAAGGCGCACGACTGGAAATCGTGTATACGGGCTTGAACCCGTATCGAGGGTTCGAATCCCTCGCTCTCCGCCACTGCACGCTACGACGGGAGCGCTCCCCAGAGGGGCGCAGAGGGGCGCTCCCGTTGCCCGGCTTGGCCGCCCTCGCTATACTCGCCTTTGCGTTCGCGGCCGCCTCGCGCGGCCCGCGCCACCGCGGAGAGGTGGCAGAGTGGTTGAATGCGGCGGTCTCGAAAACCGTTGTACGGGCAACCCCCGTACCGAGGGTTCGAATCCCTCCCTCTCCGCCATTGTGATGTCTCAGGACATCGTGGACAGATGTGTCACGACATCGTGGACACATCAGAACGACCGATGGCCTGATAGTTCTTGGTCGGATCGAGGGTGAGGTGCCTCAGCACCTCACCCTCTTCCGTCAAGATACGGACATCGAGATCGAGGAGACCCTAACACTTCAGACGGTACTCATTTCGGGGGCCGGACCAGCCGGCGATGACTCGCGGTAATCTAGTGGACCACCATGACAGGGCATTTAGACAATCGAGTGACTTTGTCCGCAGTGCTCCCGATGAGTATTCTGCTTATGCCGGTCAATCCAGTGGTTCCCATGACGATGAGGTCCACTTTCTCGCGTTCGGCCACCTTAAGGATCGTCTCGGTCGCTCTTCCATGTTCAATCAGTGTGGTCACCCTCACACCTTGCTCTTCTCCGAGTGTTGCGGCGATCTCAAGGCCGGCCTCGGCCATGAGAAGCGACTCTGGTTTTCCGATCCTGTCGTAGTACTCGGTCAATATGCCATGAACATCTACGGACTCATCCACTACGTGCTTGTCGGATCCCAATTGAGCAAGCACGTCGTACCCTCGCGCACCTACATCAACCAAAGTGGTGTTGACGCTGAGTGCGAGAACGTCTGCGCCCTTATCCCGCGCCATCTCTATGGCATGCCTGATCGCACGTATCGACGGCTCCGAGCCATCGGTCGCGACCATGATCTTCTTGATCTTCTCTATCTCAGTCATCATGCTCTGCCGTCTCCTTCAACCTCTAAGTGGAATGTGTCCCCTTCTTTCAAGACCTCCCTTAGCATCGGCGCCTTCAGACCTGGTCACCAAGGGAATGGACTTGCTACGACTCCTATATGAGCGCAGGAATTCCGGGGATCAGTCCCGCAGCCGCCATCGCAACCGTGCATATCACCCACATCGCAAGCGGTATGGCAACGCGGTCAATGGGCACCAAGCTTCTTGTCCTCTCGGCGTCCCCAAGTACGCCACTGTTATCAAGCAGCATCGCCAGCGACCATCCGAACACCGGGTTGATGAGCGCTGAGCCGAATATGCATAGCCCTGCACCCCAAGAATCCATCTTGGTCTGAATCATCTGCATACCGGCTTCGAGTAGCGGGAGAAACACCCCGACAATGAGGGCAACCCTGAGCATCGGCGGCCATACTGCCATATCCATCGGATACCCGATAAGAGATGCAAGAATACAGCCGATTCCTGTCAGTATCGCACCCGCGGGAATCGGTCGCTTGGCGATTCCCGCGGGGATTATGTAAGTTCCCCACGACGACGTGAGATTTCCGCCGCCCAGAACGCTTCCGACTGCTTGCCGCACAGAGCAGACGACCATCGTGTCGTCGACGTGCATGAACACTTTCTCTGATCCCTTTGGATAGTTCACTTCCTGGAAGATGCGGTGACTCAGGAAGTCCGGGGGCCACATGGCGATCGCAAGTATGGCAAACGGCAATACTGCGATGAAATGTCCAAGGTCCGGCATCCCCAGCATCCATCCGGTACCCTCTCCCCACCAGTAGAACGGATTCAGGTTCG
>JAGXSG010000030.1 GCA_018333995.1 Clostridiales bacterium
GCCGCACAGAGCAGACGACCATCGTGTCGTCGACGTGCATGAACACTTTCTCTGATCCCTTTGGATAGTTCACTTCCTGGAAGATGCGGTGACTCAGGAAGTCCGGGGGCCACATGGCGATCGCAAGTATGGCAAACGGCAATACTGCGATGAAATGTCCAAGGTCCGGCATCCCCAGCATCCATCCGGTACCCTCTCCCCACCAGTAGAACGGATTCAGGTTCGGAATGCCTGGCGAGGTCTTGAATTCAAAGGGCGCACCCATAGACAGTGCGACAGTGACCGCAAAGAACGAGCACAAGGGTATCGCCATCCATCTCTTACCTATTCTTGCCAGGTACGTGTATAGGATGATCGTCACGAATATGACGACGAGAAATACCAGCTCAAGGCCGAGTGGTTTTGCCCATGCCCTCAACGCGTCTATCTGTCCTAGCAACCCTGTCAATCCCAAGAACACAAGCAGCCCCCCACGCACGCCGATTCCAGTCAGGTTTACTAGTCTTGACCCACCCTTCATCAATCCAAGCATCAGCCCGAATACCCCGACCATCACACCAAGAGCAAGAGGATGGCCCCCGGCAAGAGCGATGAGTCCGATCAGTGGGAGCATCGGTCCATGGCTTCCCGGAAGATTCACCCGTGGATTCAGAAATCCGCTGACGGGAATGACGAAGAGCAGCGCCGCGATCAGCATCTCGAATCTTACGTTCTCCACCACGAACTCCGGCGTAAGACCAAAGCCGGCTGCGAATGCTGAGACGATCGCCGTCACCATGACGATCTTCCCGATCGTCCCGGATATCGCAGGGACGATATCCTCGACTTCGAAATTGAAGTCTCGCATCGGAAGGTTGAGAGCCCATCGCTTGGGTCTCATTGTCTTCAGTTCATTCTCCAGGTATTCATCCCTCGTCGCGAATGAACTCTCCGGTCTATGAAGATTCCTATATGTGCCCTCTTCTACCACCTGATCGACTCCTTCGACGGCCGCGTCCCGTGGAGTGGCGTGACTCCCGCGAGACCCTTCAATCCCTGAAGTCTACTTCACTGGCGCGAGCAGGGTCGCGGCCCCGCTCGCGCATCTTCTTGATCAGTTCGACGTCGACCATCCCGAGCACTCGCTTCCTCCTGCCGTCGGCGTGGTCCCGGAAACACACGGGCTCTACGCGCGACGGTACAGGCGTCGGTGGGGTGGTCGAAGTCGGACCTCAATCTGCAGGTCGCCGACTACATCTCGTGGGCGGTTTACCGCAAGTGGAACTCTGGTGACCTGCGGTCGTACCGGATCATCGAGCAGTGCATCCGGTCCGAGGCGGATCCGCTTGAGGGGCATGCCGAGGAGTACTACTAGCGGCCTCAGACATGCGACCACCCCGGCTATCCGCTTGCGCGGAAGAGCTCCATGAGCTCTTGTCACCAGGGTGGAACCTTTTCACGGTGAGTATACCCAGGTGGGCGCGAGCCCGCAATCACACCTGGGCCAGCCTGGGTGTGATTGCGGTGGTGAATGAGCCGGGGATGGCTCTCATCGAAGTCAGGACATATGACCCGCGTCCACTGGCTGTCGCCAACATTGTAGATTCGCTCTTACCGTGCCTCTCACCGCGAGGATGTGGACGAGCGAGTCGAAGGAGCAGGAATGTTCGTGGTAGGAGGAATGACGCGGTTCCGTGACCACTTCAGTGCGTACGCTGACCGGTACGTGCCTATCGGCGGAATCAGGTGCAGATCCCCGCTCAGCGCGCGCGGGACTTCCTTCCCCCGGTCCCAAGGCGACTCATGAGGGCGTCGTCAGGCAGCCCGTTCTTACTCCAGCCGCGCTGACGGTAGTAGTCGCGCTTGAGCGACTCGAGCGGCACAGCGCCCCTCCCGCCGCCGTCCGGCTCTTGCTCACGTGTCAGCCGCTCCGGCAGGGTGTCGGCCGAACTGTCGACGCCAAAACGTGCCTGCAGCGCCCGCTCGAGATTGTAGGCGCGTTCACCGACCGCCCAAAAACCGCCGAAGCCATACCGCTCACCGGTCGCGAGTTCGATCGCCCTGATATGCGGGATAAGAGGCATGGGGATGCGGAGAAGGCCCCGTGGCGCGATGCGCATCAGCCGCAGCACAACGGCCGCATGCCGGAAGAGGATCGCAGCCGAGCGGCCCCAGGCGCTCTTGGGCGTCGCAACGAGCGAGCCGGGCAGGACGCCGAGCGTGGTGAAAAGACAGCTCCCCGCCGAGGAAATCGCCTCCATGAGGTCCTGGAAGAGCACCACCAGCGCCGCCTTGCCCTTCGGTGAACGGCCGTCCATCCGCAGAGCGAGCCCTTCGAGGGCCACGCCGTAGCCGCCGCCAAGATGACACCCGCCGCGGTTGGCGACTGCGTACCCGAGACCCTGACCCACAGCCCGGCGTGGCTCGTACGCCGCGATTTCCAGACCCTTCACGTTCATGGCGAAATCGGCCCCACCGTAGCGCTCGGCCAGCGCCCGGCTTCCGTCGGCAAGCTCATCGCCCAGGCCGCGACGGTACGCGATGTCTTCGAAGGTCGCCGCCAGCCCGTCGGTTCTGCCGAACTCCAGTCCGTTGTCCCACAGCCCCCGCTCGGCGGCTTCCATGGCAAACGAGATCGTCCCGCCCGTGCTCATTGTGTCCAGGCCAAGCTCGTCGAGTATCTCGTTCCATTCGATGATCCGGTCGAGGTCAGGGTTGTCGAGGTTGGCGCCGAGCAACACGAGCGTTTCGAGCTCGGGTCCCTTGATGCGCCGACCATCGAGTTCAACCACTCTTCCGCAGCGGATAGGGCAGCTTGTGCAGCCGGCCGTATCCACGAGGCGCCGTGCCGCGAGGGCCTCCCCATCGATCTGCCCCGCGCCATCGAAACGTCCGTGTTTGAAGTTACGGGTTGCGACAATTCCGAGATCTTGCATCGGCTTGAGGAACCCCGCGGTTCCTAGGCGCGGAAGTGAGCCGCCGGCGATCGGATGGGCTTTGAGCGCCGCGCTCCACTCCTTGATGTGCTTGCTATAGCGTTCGGGCTCGGCGACGGGAGTCCTCCGGGTGCCCCAGGCGGCGATGCCTTTGAGGTTCTTCGAGCCGAACACCGCACCCATGCCGGCGCGGCCGGCGGCGCGGTCGTCTGAGAGAAGACACGCGTACGCGACGAGGTTCTCGCCGGCAGGCCCGGCGACGATGGTCCCGCAGCGTTTCCCGACGCCCTTGCGGAGCGCGTCCTGGGCTGCGGTTGTCCTGAGTCCCCAGACATCTTTGGCGTCGTGAACGGTCACGCCTTCCTCGGCGATCTCGAGCCAGACAGGCTGTGCGGCAGCGCCTGTCACGATCAGTGCATCGTAGCCCGCACGTTTGAGGTGCGTGCCGAACGAGCCCCCGCAGTTCGAGGTGGCGGGCAGGCCGGTGAGCGGCGAGCGAGCCGCAACGCTGAAGCGGGATGACGACGGCGCGCCGGTGCCGGTAAGCGGCCCCGTTGAGATGACCAGTACGTTCCCCGGTTCGAGCGGGCCGGCATCTGTGGGCAGGATGTCCGCGAGTATGCGTGCCGCCATCGCCTTTCCGCCGAGCCAGGTCCGGTACTCCTCATCGCTCCAGGGGTAATCGCGAATCTCCCCGCTGCTCAGGTCGACAGCGAGCACGCGGCCCATCCAGCCGCCCCGCAGCGTCACAGCGCACCTTCAAGGATCGCGACGAGCTCCTCGTAGGTCGGTTGTTTGATGTTCATCAAGAGCGCCGCGTCATCGAGCGCCACAGACGCGATCTCGGGAAGCTGCTCGATGCTCACGCCTGCTTGCGTAAGCGTCAGCGGCAGGCCGGTGCGCTCGTGCAGCTGCACGAGCAGTGCTCGCACAGCATCTATCGCGGCCTGCCCGCGCTCGGCGGGGGGCGTGGCGGCGTAGACATCGATTCCGGCGAGGTTCGGCAGGATCGCACCGTAGCGGTCGCACACGGCATCGCTGTTGTACGCCATCCCGTGCGGGAGCAGCAGCGCCATGGCGTCCCCGTGCGCCACCCCGGCGACGGCTCCTACCGCATGCCCCAGTGCGTGCACGATGCCGACCATCGAGTTGCTGAAGGCCACGCCGGCCATAAGTGCCGCGTTGGCGAGCGCCAGGCGTGCGCGCTCGTCGTCGGGGCGGTCGAGGGCCTGCGGAAGGTACTCGCGTATGAGGTCGAGCGCGGAGCGCGCGTAGTTCTCGGAGAGAGGGTTGGCCTGTCGGCAGCTCACCGACTCCACAGCGTGGGTGAGCGCGTCCATCGCCGTCGATGCGGTCAACCGGGGCGGGAGCTTGAGCGTCATGCGCGGGTCGAGGATGGCCACGTCGGGCAGGAGCGAGAGCGACTGGAAGATCAGTTTGAGATGCCGCTCGGTGTCTTTGATGACCGCTGCCGAGGTCGCCTCAGATCCAGTACCCGCTGTGGTCGGGATGGCGATGAACGCAACACTCCGTCGGCCCCGAAGGCTCTCGGCGCCGCGGTAGTGCATCAGGTCGGTTGCGCCGTGGGTGAGCACGATCGCCGCTCCCTTTGCGGTGTCCAGTACGGAGCCGCCGCCTACCGCGATGATCGCGTCCGCTTGCGTCTCTCGGAAGACCCGGGCCACCTCGTTGACCACGGCCACCGAGGAGTCCACCGGCACGTCTGCGAAGATGGTCGCGACGGTCGCCTCGGTGTCCGCCAGCGCGTCGATCACGACGGTGGCGATCTTGAGGTCGAGGAGCTGTTCGTTCGTGATCAGCAGCGGACGCGACACGCCGAGTGAGAGGAGCTCGAAGCCGATGTGCTCGATCGCTCGGCTTCCCGAGAGGATCTTTGCCGAGTTCTGGAACTCGTAGTAGGCAGGAATCACGGGCGCTCTCCTGAATCGATTGTCACGTTCGAGTGCAGTAGGTTCGCATAGGCGACCAGATGCCCCCGGCTGCGTTTCGCAGGGCGGGGGAGGATGCGACGGGTCATGATGTCGGGGAAGAGGTAGCCCTCGACGATGTGCAGGCATCGCAGGATCGACATCGCATGCCTGAGATCGCCGCTTACGGTGGAGCGGTGCTCGGCGAATGCGTCGAGCACGCCCTTGACGCCCAGCAGGCAGGGCAGCGCAACGTCCACGCTCTTGAAGGTGACGAGCAGGTCCGGATCGGCCTCGGCGTAGCCTAGCGCGGTAAGTGAGTTGCCTTCGCGGCGCCATGACACGCGCGGTCCCCACGGCGCGATCAGCAACGTGACGACGGACGGGTCGGGCCAGGAAGCAACCTCTCGGCGCACACGATCGTCCAGCCGCGCTGATGCGATGAGTCCCCGGCCGAGGAGCCACAGCACGAGGGCGGCGACGGCCTTGCGGCCTCGCTTCGCCCTCCAGCCATGTCCTGCCATGGGCTTCTCCTTGGAACGGTCTCACTCATCGTACCATTCCACTGTTTTGGACTCAGAGGGCGGACTGGCGAACCGGGCGGGGGTCTCGATTCCGTGCCAAGCGCACCCATATGCTCACCATCGACCCGCTCAGAGATCGCGCTTGGCGAACAGACGCGCTCCGATGGCGATAAGGATCACAGGATAGGCGGCGGCGTAGATCACCATCCATGCACTCGGCGACTCTGCCGGGGTCAGGATGGAACCCCCGCCTCCGCCCAGCAGTAGCAGTCCCCCAGGCAAGAGGTATTCGATCGCCTTCCTGTACATCGCGTCGGCCGGGAGAAGCAAGCTCGATATGATTCCGAGGTTGACCATCGTTTCGTTCCTGATCGCGCTCCCGATCTGTTCGATGAACCCGCCGACGAACGAGATGCCGTACGCCGCCGCGCACAGCACTCCGTTGGCCAGGGTCGGTAACCTGGTGGTGCCGAGCATCGCCAATCCGAGGAGCGCGAGCGGAGCGAGTGTCAGAAGCGCCAGTGCAGTCGGCACGTTTGCCACGGGCGCTTCGATCAACCATAGGGCAAGCCCTATCAGTGCACTCATGAAGGCAAGATTGTGGAGGGCCAGCATCAGGCCGATGCCGAGCGTTTTTCCTACGAGTAACTCTGTCCTGCGAATAGGACGGACGAGCACCCCATGGAGCAAGCCCGTATCGAGCTCACTCGAGATTGCCGCCACGGAAGCGAACACTGCCGTCAGGCCGACGATGAGGCTTGCCGGAAACAGACCCACATACAGCAACTGAGCCGCCATCACGTTTTCCATGAACGCAGGGGTAGCAGCGTGGCCGCTGACTGCCAGATCCCGTGATGCGAAGTGCAGCGCTAGTCCGTACAGCGCAAGGTACCCAGCTGACATCACGACCGCGGCGATGATCATCTTGCGCTGCCACGCTTCCCGAAAGGTGAGCCCGGCGACGACCGCAATCCGCCGCGCCGATCCGGCTATCCCGCCGGCGGTCACTGACGCTTTGTGCGGCGGCGCTGACGCGACGCTAGCTTCGCCGCGCATGTTGCGCCTCCTTGACGGCATCGAGGAACAGCGCTTCGAGGGTCCGCCTCCGCCTGACCACACCAGTCACCTGTGCTCCTTCCGAGACCAAGCGCTCCACCAGCCCTGGGATGCGACTCTCATCCGGAAGACCGGCCACGAGGCGGAGCGGTTCGTCGACAAGGACGCTGGCCTCCAGGGGACGCAGCCGCACAGCCGCGCCCGCGAACGGCTCAGCGAGGGCGACCTCCACCTCACACGGTCCGGACAGTAACGCCGAGAGCGGTCCGGACTCGATCACCCTTCCGTGATCGATCACCGCCACCTCGTCGCAGACGGATTCGACTTCAGTGAGCAGATGACTGTTGAGGAAGACCGTCACGCCACGCTCACGCGCGGTTAAGAGTATCTCCCTCACCTCGTGCCGGCCAAGAGGGTCGAGCGCGGACGTCGGCTCGTCAAGGATGATCAGGTCCGGATCGGCCAACAGCGCGCACGCGAGTCCAAGACGTTGCGTCATGCCTTTACTGAAGGAGCGGATCTTGCCGCTGTCCTGGGATTTGAGACCCACCAGATCGAGCACACGCTTGGAGCTTTCGGTAATCGCCCCCGACTCCATCCCGGCAAGACGGCCGTGGAGCCTGAGCAGCTCAGAGGCGGTCAGCCAATCCTGGTAGCGGAAGACCTCGGGCAGAAACCCGATGCCGGTCCTCGCACCCAGGTCGCCTAACGGTCTCCCCAGCACCTCGGCGCGGCCGCTGGTTGGTGCGATCAGGCCGACCATCAGTTTCACGAATGTGCTCTTCCCGGCCCCGTTCGGGCCGAGGAACCCGAAGATGTGCCCCCTGCGAACCCGGAGGCACACCTCCTCGCATCCGACCTTGCGACCGTAGTGCTTCGTCAGGCCGTCGGCATCTATGACAAGCGACGTGGCAGTCATCGGATCATAGACTCCGCGATCGCGATCGCCCTCTCATCACCAAAAGCCAATACGGCACGCAAGATGCCATCCTGCTGCCAGATGACCGACACTATGGTCACGGGCTCAGTCTCCTCTGGGGAAGCCCCCTCAGCGCTCGAGGGGTCACTGGAATCCTGCGTCGCCGCGTCAAGGGCCTCGCTGGTCACCTCCGGGTATACCAGTACCGCGGGTATCCCGCCAATCGAAATCTCGCGCGCACTGCCATCGATGTTGGGGACGATCAGTGTGTGTTGCCAATCGTCGATGGATTCGAGCTGCCGCCGTACGTGCTCAGGCAAGAGCGGCAGACTTATCAGCACATCGCGAAGCTCGAGCGGATTCACGCCTTCCGGCACGATAAGCTGTGGACTGCGCGCCTGACCTATGTTGGCATACTCGGCGATATACTGCTCCGAATCCGCCCCGTAGGTCGCGGCCACCATGGAAGGTATTCGGATCTCAAAAGCCTCACCGTCGAGCGATCTTGGTAGCTCCTGCTCGCTTCCGTAGTAAGCGAGCAGATCGTTGACCTCATCCACATCGAGCTTGAACTTCATGATAAGACCGCTCTGAAGCGACAGTATCGGAGTGCCCGCGACGCCTGTGTCGGGAAGTACGACCGGGAAGTCGACAGCAGCCTGGGCTTCCTCCAGAGTCACCCCTCGCGATTCTTGATCGCCTTCGATCCACACTTCACCGAGAGTCCCCATGTCCACGTGCCCGGGGGCACCCTCCAACTCAAGAGCGATACGCTGCAGATCGGACTGGGTAAGCGCGATGGTTCGTATTTGTTCGACGCGAAAGACGTTCAACATATCCGCTGCGGCGCTGCGAACCTGCGGGAATCCTAGAGATGAGAGTGCGAGCACGGCCACGGCGATGGAGGCCGCTCTGCCCCAGCCAAACTCAGCCACGCGCGCTCTCCAGCTCCACCGCCGCGCAGGCGCCGGGCTGCGAAGCGAGGACACGGATGCGATCGGCGCCTTTGGCGTCTCTCCCGCGACTGATTCTGCGATTCGCAGTCGCCCGAGTGCATTCGCCGCGAACAGACGGTCCTCCCGCAGACGCCCGACCGTGCGGTCACACCGTTCACATGTGCTCAGATGCGCCTCTATCTGTGCTCGCGCCTCCGAACTCAACTCGTCGTCGACGTACTCCATCAACTCGCCATCTTCGTAATGCATAGCACTCACTTCCTCTTTTCTCTCGAGGACTCGGCGGAATAGCCCTCGTACGCCTCACGGAATCGGCTTTGCGCCCTTGCCAGCGTGGTGCCTACAGAGCCGGGGGCGATCCCTATCACTTCGGCTATCTCGGCGTATGTGGATCCCGAGTGGCGCAGCAGGAGAACAGTGCGGTCACGCGCGCCCATTCTGGTCAAGGCGTCGCGCACGTCGATGGCCTCTTCCAGAGAAGAGCTCCCGCACTCGCCAGCGTGCTGGCATAGCGCGTCCCTCACACCGGCCCGGCCTTCGCGCGCCCTGCGCCGCTCCTCGGCTCGGAAGTGGTTGTAGGCGAGGTTGGACGCTACGCGTTGTAGCCAAGGACCGGGGTCGCGCACAGCTCCTGATCCCTCGGCGGTCGCACGCTCCCATAGCCGCACGAACGCCTCTTGCGCCAAATCTTCCGCGATCTGCAGATCTCCTGTGAGGTACCGGAGGTGCCGTACGATCCTTGTTCGCTCGGAAGAGAACAAGGATTCGAAATCGTGCGGGCCGGATGCTGCGCGCGCGTCCATCGAGAGCGCCACTCCTCCTCCTCGCATCGAGAACCTCCTGCTGCCGTGGCCACTGGGATGCCCGAACCGGTCATCCGCTCATGTGATATAGACACCGCAGCTGGATGATGTGTGACACGGCTCCTACTCTGGCAAGCGCCACTTGCGGGCCGGGCTCGTCTCCAAGGTGCACAAGACGCGCAAGGGGCTGCGCGTGTTCTTCTGCCGCCGACCGTAGTCGACGCACTCAAGGAACACAAGGCTCGTCAGAGTGATTTGGATAGTATGCGTGACGTACACTCGGGGGTAGAAGACCTGGCCTTTCTGCAGGGCCGACGGCACCTGCGACGTTCAGAACCACGCCGAGGGCCCCTCGTGTGCTGCCTTTCAGGAACTCGCAAAAAGCGCGTAGTTCCGTTGATGAGGATCCCCCGTACCGAGTCGAATCCCTCCCTCTCCGCTAGGAAGCTTGAGAACGAGGGCGACCTACCTAGCCGGTACGGTCGCCCTCGTGTTCCTTCTTGCTTCTAGCGCCATCGAGTACTCGGTCGCTACTGGTATCTGAGTGCCTCGATGGGACTTAGGCGCGCCGCTCGGCGGGCGGGGTAGAAGCCAAAGACCACACCTACGAACGCGCAGATGCCGACCGCAAGGGCGATCGCGTTGAGCGACACAATTGGGACGATTGAGATGAGGGAGCCGGCCACACTCGAGATCGCCCAGCCCACTACGATCCCGATCACCCCGCCTAACAATGTCAGCACAACGGATTCGGTGAGGAACTGCGTTGCGATCACGCCCTCGTCAGCGCCGATAGCCTTCCTAAGCCCGATCTCACGCGTGCGCTCGGTCACGGTGGTGAGCATCATGTTCATGATGCCGATCCCTCCCACCAGCAGTGAGATGCCTGCGATAGCGGCGAGGAGCCCTGTGAGCATCGAGGTCACTTGCGTTACGGTATCGAGCAGCTCCGTCATGTTCCGAATCTGGAAGTCAGCGTCTTCAGGGTCGTCGATGCCGCGCACTTCGAGCAGCTTCGACTCGACAGAGGCCTCGGCTTCGGCCATACGTTCGACGTCGCTTACCGCGAGAGTGATGGACGAAAGCTCTTCTCCGCCGGACACGCGGCGCTGATGGGTTGTTAGCGGGATGAACGCCGAGGAATCCGTGTTGGAGAGTCCGAGGCCCTTCTCGGCGAACACGCCGATCACGCGCAGACGCATGTCTCCGTGCCGCACGTGTTCGCCCACGGGGTTGACCCCTTCCCCGAAGAGGTCTTCGGCGAGCTGTGATCCCAATACGACGACCTGAGAACTCGCCCGCACGTCACGCTCGCTCAAGAAGGCGCCTATGGCGATCTCAAGGTTTTGCACGCTGGCGTGAGCGGGTGTGACGCCGATGATTTGCGCACTGGCGGCAGACTCGGGGCTCACGAGCTGCCCCGCGCTTTGCACGTAGGGATCGACACCGGAGATCAGGTCGAGGGCAGCGAGGGCCTCGGCGTCTTCCAAAGTAAGCGCCTTCGAGGATGCCGAGACGCTTTGAGTTCCGAAACCGTCGCCACCCGATGCTCCCGGCTGGACGACGAGCAGGTTTGAGCCGATACCGGAGATGCTCTCTTCGATGCTCGCCTGTGCGCCGCGCCCGATTGCCAGCAGCGCGATGACAGAGGCAATGCCCACGACGATGCCCAATATTGTGAGCCCGCTGCGAAGCTTGTTGGCGGTCAGGGAGCGCAGTGTTTCCGAGATGAGGTCGGAAAGTCTCATCCGGCGTCAACCTCCTCAAAGAGCAATCCGTCACGGATGTGGACAGTGCGTTTTGCGCGCGCTGCGACCTGAGCTTCGTGCGTGATGAGCAGAATCGTGCGACCTTCGCCGTTTAGGCGGGCAAGCAGGTCCATCACTGCGGTGCCGGTGACTGAGTCAAGGTTGCCGGTCGGCTCATCGGCGAGAATGAGTGAGGGGTCGGTTACGAGGGCGCGTGCTACCGCCACACGCTGCATCTGTCCGCCCGAAAGTTCGTTAGACCGGTGCGTCCACAGCGGTTCGTCAAGCCCCACCGAGCGAAGCGCAGCCGCCGCACGGTCTTCGCGTTCATCCGGGTCGACTCGTCCATACAGCATCGGCAGTACTACATTGCGCATCACGGTCGCTCGGGGAAGGAGATTGAACGACTGGAAGACGAATCCGATGGTCTCCCGGCGCACTCTGGCCAACTCGTGCGTGTCGAGCCCGGCCACGTCACGTCCGTTCAGTCGGAAGACTCCGCCCGTTGGTGTGTCGAGGCAGCCAATGATGTGCATTAGCGTCGACTTGCCTGAACCGCTGGGACCCATGACCGCCAAGAACTCACCTGGTTCCACCGTCAGCGAGACGCCGCGCAGCGCATGCACCTCGCTGCTCACCGAGCCGTAGACCTTCGTCAAATCGCGCGCGTCGATTATCGCCGTCATTGGGGTCCCCTTGGGGCACCGCCGCCCGGAGCACCGCCGCCCGAAGCGCCGCCGCCCGAAGCGCCGCCGGGCATGAGCAGCATGCCGTTGCCGCCTTCGGTGGCGGCGTTCACCGTTCCGGTCACGACGGTGTCGCCCTCAGAGAGGCCCGAGAGCACCTGCGTGTGCGTGTCATTCGAGAGTCCTGGTTCGATGGCGACGCGGCTTGGCGCGGCGCCAGCGTTGTTCAGCACAAGGACGTGGTAGCCGTAGTCGTCGCTTTCGACGGCGGCATTCGGGACGATCAACGAGCTGTCTGTCACCGCGGTCACGATTTCCACGGTTGCGGACATCCCCGGCCTGAGCGCGCTTTCTGTGGAGTCAAACTTGATCCAGACGTCGAATGTCACGACGCCATTCGTAACGGCGCCGTCGCGAGCAATCTCTTGCACGCGACCGGTAGCGATAAGGCCGGGCAGTGCGTCAATCTCCATCTCGGCGGGTTGCCCTACCGCGAGCGTGGGCAGATCAACTTCGTTCACGGCTAGCTTGAGTCCCAGCGCTCCCTGCCCAACGAGTGTCATCGGGACCGACGAGCCCGTCCCGGATGTTGCGCCTCCCGTGCTTGCCGTCTCGATCGAAGCGCTCGTGACCGACGAGGTGCCGCTGCCGTTGATCGCATCGCCCTCCTCGATTGTGATCGACCAGACGATGCCCGCCGCGGGCGCTGTGACCGAGAGGTCGTTTTTGGCCTCAACCGCTTCGTCATATGAGCGCTTGGCGCTGGTACGCGAGGCTTTCGCCGTGGCGAGTCCCGCTTCGGCCACTGTGACGTCGGTTGTGGCCGCCGAGATGTCAGCGTCGGTTACGGTCGCCGTCTGGTTTGTGGCGGTTTGCGTCGCGGGTTGGCTAGACGCGACGGTCGCTTGTTGCTGTTCGCGACGCTCCCTCAGATCAGCAAGCGCCAAGCGGGCGCGCGAGAGGGCCGCTTCTGCCCGTGCGACGCTCTCTTGGGCCTGACGGTAGGTCACGAGCGCTCTTTCGGCTGTCGCGTCGGCTGTCGCGGAGTCCATCGTGTAGAGCGTATCGCCTGCTGAGACCTCTTGGCCTTCCTCGACTGCTATGGAGGCGACTTTCCCAGAAGAGCTCGGCCACGCCTCTACAGGCTCGGAATACTCGAGGTTGCCCGTGCCCGAGATTGTCACCGAGATAGAGTCGCGGCGCACTTGAGCGGTCTGAAAGGTCACCATGTCGCCCGGTGGCGCGGCCGCCCGCGTCACCGCCCAGACCGCTCCCGCGGTTACCAGCAGTAGCGCCACGCCTATCCAGCCGCGATACCGGCGGATCGTTTTCCGAAGCTTCATCGTGTTGCACTCCTTATCGCGATAGAGGTCGCTTTTACAGTAGCGGCCACGATGAGGAGTTACGTCGTGCTGTGGATGGCTGTTTCGCATACACCGCAGGAAGCAAGCGGACGAAAGGGTGCTCCCTGCGGACTACGGCGCCCAAGCGGTCAGTCAGGCGCCGCCGGGAGTTACGAGTCCGCTTTCGTAGGCGATCACCACGAGCTGCGCCCTGTCACGGGCGGCGAGCTTCGTCAGGATGCGCGAGACGTGCGTCTTCGCGGTCATGGGGCTGATGAATAGCCTCTCGGCGATCTCGCCATTACTGAGCCCATGGGCGACTAGGCCCAGGATCTCGCGCTCGCGCTCGGTGAGCACGTGCAGGGCTGTCGGGTTCAGGCGGGAGATGCTGGGGCGCGAGGCGAACTCACGCACGAGGCGCCGAGTGATGCTTGGGGCGAGGAGCGCATCACCCTGCGCAATCACCCGAATCGCTTCGATGAGCTGATCGGGCTCTGTGTCTTTGAGCAGGAACCCGCTCGCTCCCGCCCGCAGTGCCTGGTAGACATAGTCGTCCGCGTCGAAAGTCGTGAGCACGAGCACACGCGGACCGTCTTCTCGCTTCTCATCGAGTATGCGCCGCGTCGCTTCGAGCCCGTCGGTACCCGGCATGCGCACGTCCATCAGCACCACGTCGGGTGAGAGTAGTGCCGTCATGGCGACGGCGCTCTCGCCATCCTCGGCTTCACCTACAACCTCCAGGCCGTCGGCCGCGTCCACGAGCACTCGGAAGCCGGCGCGCACAAGCGCTTGATCATCGGCGATAAGGACCTTGATCGTCATGAGGTTCCTCCAAGCGGGATGGTCGCGGTGACCTCGAATCCTCCACTATCGCGCGGACTTGCCGCAAACGTGCCGCCAAGAGCCTCGATCCGCTCGCGCATGCCGCGTATCCCATGGCCGTCAAGAATGGCGGCGGTATTCTGGCCGTCATCGCTTATGCGTAGTCTGAGCGCATCAGAGGCGTCTATGTGAACCTCGATATGCCGAGGTGATGCATGGCGCACCGCGTTTGTGAGCGCCTCTTGCACGATGCGGTAGGCCGAGACTGAAGCGAATGCGGGTATGGCTTCGAGGTTGCCGTTCAACACCAGGCTAACCCGGTATCCGGCGTCTCGGACCTGGGTGACCAGACGTTCAACATCGGTGATACCCGGGGTCGGCTCCAGTCGCGCGCCGCCCTCGTCAGTGCGCATCACGCCGAGCACGGAACGCACTTCGGCGAGCGCCTGCTTGCCGGTCAAGCGAATGTGACGGATAGACTCGCTTGCTTTCTCGGGATCTCGTCTCACGAGTGTCTCAGCCGCCGCGGCTTGCACTGTGACAATCGAAAGACTGTGTGCGAGGACGTCATGCAGCTCACGTGCTATCCGGATACGCTCTTCGCTAACGCGGCGGGACGCTTCCTCTTCGCGTGTGCGCTCAGCGTCTGTGGCTCGTTGCTTGAGCGCTTCGATGTACTCTCGTCGGCTACGGACGCTGTCGCCCAGGAACGCGGATGCGGACATGAGCACCACAGCGGAAACCGACTCGCGTAGCCAGCGCATGTCCTGCGAAGCGGTTAACAGCGGGATGGCGAGCACCGCGGCCAGCACGAGCGCCGCAATCCACCGGGGGCGCCTACGTGTGGCCATCGAGGCCGTGGTATAGAGCGCGATCATGGGGCCGAGTAGCGCGAACGCGGGCGGACGAGGCTCCAACGCATAAGCGAGGGCGAAACCGGTTGAAAGCGCGAGCGCTATTAGCGGGTTAGTGCGCCGTAGAGCGAGGGGGAGGAAACAGCCCGCGACGAGCAGGTACGTGAACGCGTCCGTAACTTGCGTTCCTATCGGCGGGGTGCCAGGAGGCAAGGGAGCCTTGCCTGCGAGTAATGAGTCAACGGTCCAGACTTGCAACATGGTCAGCATCGCAAGACCCACCGCCATCGCGGTGTCTACCGCGAGCGGGGACGCGTTCTCGATGCGCTGTCGAAGTAAGGCAAGCATGTAGTCATCGTAATGCGACGCGGGGCGCTCCGATAGCCACTCAGGGTGTATGTGCGCGTGCTACCGGGGGAGCACGTGGCGGCCCGCGACCCGAAATGGCTTCCACATGAGGGCGAGCGCACGGGGACATTCCTTTATTGCCGCGTGCTTCGGCGGACCATGACGCCCTGTGCGCGGTTACGCCCAGCGGTACGCCGGGAATCGTCGTGGGAGGACCGACGAGAAAGGTGGACGGACAGATGACTGATGACAAAGCGCGCGCGAAGCCAGCGCGTAAGTCTGCGTCGAAGAAGGCCGACGGACTCGCCGAAGTTCGTGCGAACATCGCCGAAATGCCCGAGCCTGACCGGATGATGGCCGAGAGATTTCACTCGATCATCGAGAGAACAGCGCCCTCGCTCACGCCCAGGATGTGGTACGGGATGCCGGCGTACGCGAAAGACGGCAAGGTGCTGTGCTTCTTCCAGAGCGCGTCGAAGTTCAAGGTAAGGTACGCGACATTTGGATTCGAGCCGGAAGCCGCGCTCGATGACGGCGCCATGTGGCCGACGGCGTTTGCCCTGACTTCGCTGGGCGACGACGAAGAGAAGCGGATAGCCGCCCTCGTCAAGAGGGCTCTTTGGCCTACTGCGGCGGTTGACACGTCTGGCACGGAGTGAACCCGCGAGCCTTGGCCTCGTCGAGTGTCACGGGGATTTTGCTCCTGGCTAGGTGCCGGCACTCGCCGGTATGGTATCGTTCGCCGGTTCTCGTGATGTAGACGGTAGTGCCGCCTGGGGGGTCGCCGCGCACGCCGGTGCCGCTTGGTGCGGCCGGTGCCTCGCCGCCCACACTCCAAAGGCCGCGCCCGGCTTCGCGCGCTTCGACCTGGTAGCGGGTGAAACGGTCAACGTAGCGGACGTTGGGCGGAAAGGTCGACAGCTGCGCGAAGCCGTCCAGCAGGAGACGGGCGTTGAGCATCTTCGCGCGGATCTCGGCGTCCGTGGCCGCGGATGGCTGTTCAAGCCAGATGTAGGCGAGCATTCGCCCGTAGCGGTCGCGCGGTTCGATGTCGGTCTCGAGCCACACACGCGCGCCGATTGGGAGGGCGCGTGCGGTGTATGCGGACGACTCCCGGCCGTATGGCTCGACCCCTCCGTGGGTTTCCGGTGTGTCGACGCCGATGAAGCGCACCCGCTCCTCGACGCCGTTTTCCAGTCGGAAGCGTGCGGTGTCGCCGTCGGTGTGGCCCGTTACGGCGGCGGCGATGACCTTCGGAGCGGTGGCAGGCGGTTCGGGCGAAGGCGCAGGCGCAGGTGCAGGCGGGGGCGTCGGAGCGGGCGGGGGTGCAGGTGTAGGCGTGGGCGTGGGCGCAAGCGTGGCGTCCTCGGAATCTGCGACCGGCGCAGGCGTGAACGTCGCGTCCGCTGTGCAGCCGACGAGGGCGAGTCCCGCCAGGAGGAGCGGGAGCAGTCGCAGGGCAAGCGGACGAATTCCAGCCGCGATCCTCATGCATCAAGTATAACCGCCGGGGTTCGGCCAGCCGTCCGTGGCGTGTCCGGAGGCTCGGCGGACTTTGTGGAGTAGCGTTGGCTACGGGATGGAGAGCAGCTCGACCTCGAAGATGAGGGTCGCGTTTGGCGGAATTACGCCGCCTGCTCCACTCGCGCCATAGCCGAGATCCGGCGGGATCGTGAGCTTACGCTTCCCGCCCACCTTCATGCCCTCGACTCCCTGGTCCCAACCGGCGATGACCTGGCCTTGTCCAAGAGCGAACTGGAATGGTTGTCCTGAATCGAGCGAGGAGTCGAACTTGGTCCCGTCGGTGAGCCAGCCGGTGTAGTGTACGGTCACGTTGTTGCCGGCCGTGGCCACCGCGCCCGTTCCTGCGGTGATGTCTTCGATCACGAGTTCGGTGACGTCAGCCGCGGCGGGTGTCTCCGGGACTGTCTCTTCAGGCGGGGTTGTGACTTGCCCGGCGTCGGTTGGCGGCGTTTCCACCTCGTCGGCTGGAGTGCGGCCACATCCGGTGGTGACAGCAACGGCAAGCGCGGTGATGACGCAGAGCACGATGAGCGCTGATCTTCTGAGCACGTGAGCCTCCGATCGTTCGCGGGTACTCGCGTAGGGTAACGCACGCATCTTAAAGACGCACGCCCTGCCCGCGTACGGTGCCGCACCTTAGTGCACCGCGCATGACAAGCAGGGGTCGTACGCGCGCACGAGTTGTTCGATCTGCTGCACGAATTCGGTTTCGGGAAGTCCAGCGACTGTAGGAGCGAACGCGCGCATGTCAGCCTCGAGGTTTGCGAGGTTTTGCGCTGTTGGGGTGATCACGTCGCCTGCGGTGATGACCCCGCTGTCGTCTATCGAGATGCCATGGTACAGGGTGCCGCGCGGCGCCTCGGTCGCGCCACGGCCGCTGCCGACGCGGATCTCGAAGGAGACCGGAGCGCTCGAGCCTGTGTTCTCGATGAGAGCCTCGCACAGGTGCGCACATCGCTGGGCGCAGTCGACGAGTTCGATCGCTTGGCAGAGGTTGTTGTGGAAGGTGTTGCGGGATGGACGGCTGAAACCCGCCTTCTCGGCGACAAGCTGCGCTGCTGGCATGAGTCGCTTCCACGAAAGGTTGACGCGGGCGAGCGCGCCAACGAGAAACGTCCGCCCATCGACAGTTGTGTGCTTCGCGTTGCTGTGGCTAACAACCGACTCGCTGAGGAACTCGGGATACTCGGAGACTGGACGGCGCCATCCAGCATCCATCGCACATACGTCGCCGTCGTAGATGGCGTAAGTATCCGGTGAAGACAGGCCGAGCATGTCGCCGGAGGTTTCAAACTCCGGAACGGTGAAACCCGCGAACAGCTCCACCGTGTCGGCGGCGTCTCTCGCCGCGGCGTGCAGCCGCTCAGAGAAATCCGCGAGATCCGTCGTGCTCGGCTCGGCGGTGAATCCTCCGATGGCGGCGGTGACCGGGTGGACGGCGCGGCCTCCGATGAGCGTAGTGAGATCGTTTCCGAGCTTTTTCAGAGTGAGGGCGCGAGCGACGATATCGGGCCGAGTCCGTGCGAGCGGGAAGACGCTCGGAAGGCCCACATAGTCCGGCGCGGCGAACAGGTAGAGATGCGTAGCGTGATTTTGCAGGTACGATCCGTAGACGAGAAGCTCGCGCAACATCCTTGTACGCGGACTCACTTCGATGCCGAGAGCTGATTCCACCGCCTTGATGCTCGTTAAGGTGTGGTTTGGCGAACAAATGCCGCAGATGCGGCTTGTGATGAGAGGCGCTTCATCGAACCGTCTGCCGATGATCATCGACTCGAACAACCGTGCGGGCTCGACGATGTCCATCTGAATCCGTTCGACCATTCCGCTCGTGACGTCGACGGAGATGGTGCCGTGCCCTTCGATCCGCGCCACATGCTCGACTGTCAGAGTGGTCATCGATCCTCCGAAGCCGAGTTGTACAGGTCAAGAACGGACTCGAATGCCTCGGGATCCACCCCGTGTTCCGCCACGATCAACCGGGCCGCTGCCATGTTTGCGTCCTTTGCTACTCCGCGACAACCGGTACAAGGCCTGCCGAGGGAGACGCATTTTGCGCCGCATCCGGTGCGCGTGACGAGTCCCAGACATACGATGCCGGCCTCGTACATGCAGGTGTTCTCAGCGATCTTGCATGCCGCGCACAGTGGCTCGCGTGGCGGACGGTTCGCCATTCCCCGCAACGCTCGCTGCATGACCGTGACGAACTCCGCGGGATCGATCGGACATCCGGGCACGTGGTAATCGACTTGGATGACCGCGCTTACGGGCATCGGAGAGATTCGCCCACACGCGACATCAGAGCTGCGCTCTCCGTAGACGCGATCGGCGTGTCCCTCGAGGTCGCCGTGCGTGACGAGCGCGGGCAGCCCGCCGCCGGTGGCGCACGCGCCGATCGCGATGATGCCGCCTGCGGTCGCCCGCACCTTGCGTAGCAGCTCTACGTGGTCCCTGGTCGTGACCGCGCCTTCGACTATGGCGACGTCGTACTCATCCGGCATGCGCCCGCTCGATGCAAGCTGCCAGTAGGAAAGATCGATCGTGCCTAACACGTCGAGGAGGTGGTCTTCCATATTGGTCATCTGTACCTGACACCCGTAGTCGCTCGCAAGGCCGATTACCACGACACGGGCGGGCACCTAGATCGCCTCCTGCAGGTTCATCGCTTCCCAGTAGTTGAATACTGGGCCGTCCACGCACGCGTACTGGTGCCCTACCCCGCAGTGTCCGCACTTGCCGATCCCGCACTTCATCCGCCGCTCGAAGCTCACATAGATGCGGTCGACGTCCATCTGCTTCTTGCGCATTTCGTCGATGACGTAGCGGTACATCACCGGCGGACCGCAGATCGCGCCGTACGTGCGTTGGGAGTCGACTTCGATGCGGCCGAAGAGGCCCGTGACGAGTCCGACTTCGCCGTCCCACGTTTCGTCCGGATGGTCGACCGTCATGATCAGCTCGAAGTCCTCACGGTGCCGCCACATGTCAAACTGACGACGGAAAAGTACCTCGCCAGGGTTGCGCGAACCGTAGAGGATCGTCACCTTGCCAAAGCTGTGCCGTTCGTCATGGATGTGATTGATGAGCGACTTCAGAGGCGCAATTCCCAGGCCGCCGGCTACCAGGAGCACGTCGTGCCCTTTCATCTCGTCGAAGGGAAAGCCCCGTCCAAACGGCCCGCGCAGGCCCACGATGTCGCCGCAGTGCATGGCGTGGAGCGCGCCGGTCACGTCGCCCGAATCCCGGACGCACAATTCGATGAAGCCCTGTTTCGAGGGTGCCGAGGATATCGAGATCGGCGCCTCACCTACACCGAATATCGAGAGCTCAACGAATTGTCCCGCGTCAAAGTCGAAGGCGTCACGGACGTCGTCGTCGATGAGCCGGAATTCGAAGAGCTTCTCGGTATCAGTGAGTTCGGTGATCGAGGTGATCCGAGCGGACCAAGGCAGGTACGGGTTGGCTTTGAGTTTGCGGTAGGCCTGCGCGGTGTCCCTCATTCATCTCCTCCAGATTGCAGGGCCGCGATCACGGTCCGCGGATCGATGCCTGCCTTGCACGCGCGCTCGCAACGAGCGCACCCGACGCAAAGCACTCGCTCGAACTTCGACAGGTAGCCCCACTGCTTGTGGTAGTAGCGGTACTTCACTCGGCTCGGGCGTGACCCTCGGAAGTTGTGTCCGTGAGCGACCTCGGCGAACTCGGAGAACTGGCAGCTGTCCCACGACCGGACACGTGATCCTTCTGTTCCGTCCGGCGAGAGGCGGTCTTTCACGTCGAAGCAGTAGCACGTTGGACATACCATTGAGCACGCGCCACAGCTGAGGCAACGCTCGCCAAGCTCTTCCCATACGGGGTCGTCAAACTTCGCATCGAGCAACAGCGGCAACTGCGCGGTGTCGAGCTGTTGCGTGAAGGACGCCTTGAACGCGCGGATGACGCGCTGGTAATCGGCGGTGTCGGCGTCGTTGATCGCACGCGTCTCGACGTGGCTGTCCAACAGTTCAGCGCCTTCCACCGAGCGCACGGACACGAAGTACCGGTCCTCCAGGTCGGTGAGGAAGATGTCGAAACCCCAGTGGACCTCGTCGGTGCCCCACGCGTTGCAAAAACAGGTGCCGCTCGGCGTACAGCCGATGCCCACGATGAGGGTGCTTTCCCTCCGGGAGCGGTAGTACGGATCCTCATACCCGCCGAGAAAGACGTTGTCCATCAGCATAAGCGCGTTGAGGTCGCACGAATGCAGTCCAAAGAGCACACGGCGTCCGGCTGGAACAGCTGTCGCGGAAGCTTCGCCGTCGGTGACCGAGAACGACATGAGCTCCTCGGAGGGTGGCAGGAAGTACTTCTTGGCTGGCAGCAGCGTGGTGTCGTAGTCGAGCCGGAGGTCTTCCGGGTCCGCAATCGAGGCGAAGACGAAGTCGTCACCCTTCGCTACAGGGCCAATCACCTCGAAGTCTGTCGATAGCCCTCGAATGAGTTCGGCGATGCGGTCCTTTTCCATGATGCGAAAGAACAAGTTCGTCCCCGATCCGCAACTGTTGATACGCCACGTGCGACGTGCGCGGTCTGCGTGATTGTAGTTGCCATCCAAGGCTCCGCCAAGGCTAGAGCAAGGCGGTCCAGAGCACTGCCGCAGCGGTGAGTCCACCCAAAGACAGGCCGAGTATCCCCCACCGGGCGTATCGCGTCGATAGGGTTAGCACGCCGGCGGCCATGCCGACGAACCACGCGAGCACGCCGATGGTTGCGATGACTTGGCCGAAGACGTCCGTAGCGGCCTCGCTTCCGCCCATGGCCCAGGATCCGGCCGAGGCGGCCAGTGAGGCACCGCACCCGATAACACACACCGCGGCCATCATCTTGCTGGAGATGAGACGCTTTTTGGGCACAGTGAGACTCCTCTCGTTTCTCGTAATGGTACGTCACTGTGGCAAGATGAAATACTGTACTCCGGGTCAAATCGGTCGATGGGTATCTTGTAGTGGATGACAGGCGGTCCGCCGAGCGTGGCGGTCCGTGTCACCGATCCCGGCGAAGAGAGGAATCGCGGATGACGAGACGAGAAGCCGAGCACGCTGTCACAACCGGGCGGACCGAAGCCACGCGCCCGTGGCACGCGTTGACAACCGAGGAGGTGACTGACGCCTTCGGGACGACTTCAACCGGTTTGACCTCGACTGAGGCGGCTGAACGACTTGCCGAGCATGGACGCAACCTCATCCCTCGCGGCAAGGGCGACTCGGTGCTCGATCTCTTGTGGCGGCAGATCAACAACCCACTCATATGGGTGCTGATCGCCTCGGCGGCCGTCGCGATGTTAGCTGATCCGGTCGACGGCATGAAGAACGGCCTTGTCATCCTGGGTGTCGTCGTGCTCAACACTCTCATCGGCTTCGGTCAGGAGTACAAGGCGAGCAAAGCCATCGAAGCGCTCACTCAAATGGTGCCAGAAAACGTCGCGGTCATGAGGGACGGCAGGAAGATCACGCTTGCGGCGTCCGAGATCGTCCCGGGTGACGTGGTCGTGCTCGCCAGTGGAGACCGGGTCCCAGCTGACGTGCGCCTCATCGAACTGCGCAACCTTCGGATCGAGGAAGCGGCGCTCACGGGGGAGTCCGTCCCCTCGGCCAAAGACCTCCAGCCCGTGGATGAGGCGGCGGGAATCGGCGATCGCGACAGCATGGCGTACGCGGGGACGGTGGTCACGTACGGGACGGGATCCGCGGTCGTGGTGGCTACCGCCGCGGACACGGAGCTCGGGCGGATATCGACGATGCTCAAGGAGACTACGAGCCTGCTGACTCCCCTCACGAAGGATCTCGCGACGATTGGGAAATGGATTTCTGTCGGGATCGTCGCGCTTGCCGTGGCGATGCTTTTCGCGGGCACGTGGCGGACGATGGCGGAGACGGGGATCGAGTGGTTCCCGGCGCTGCGAGAGACGGTGATCTTTGCGATCGCGCTCGCTGTGGGAGCGATTCCCGAGGGTCTGCCAGCGATCGTGACGATCGCGCTCGCGATCGGTGTCCAGCGCATGGCCGCGCGAAACGCGGTCGTACGCAAGCTGCCGGCTGTCGAGACGCTTGGCTCGACGACTGTCATCTGCACCGACAAGACCGGGACGCTCACGCGCAACGAGATGACTGTGCAGGAACTCTGGACCCCGGGTTTCGGCGCGTACAGTGTCTCGGGGGTCGGGTACGAGCCAACGGGTGAACTCGTGCGCGACGGGGCGGTCCTCGAGCATGTGCCGGACGACGTCGCCGCGCTGTTGCGTGCCGGCGCGCTGTGCAACGACGCGTCTTTAGCCCAGGAGGAAGGTCAGTGGAAGCTGCATGGAGATCCCACTGAGGGCGCTTTGGTAGTCGCCGCGGAAAAACTTGGTATCAGCTCTGAGCGGCTCAGGGCCGATCACCGCCGGCTCGACGTAATCCCCTTCGAGTCCGAGAACCAGTTCATGGCGACCCTTCACGATCAGGACGGCGGCACGATCCTGCTCAAGGGCGCTCCCGAAGTCGTGCTGCGTCGCTGCCGCGTCGAGGGTGACGTGCTTGGCGAAGTGGAGTCTCTAGCGGCTCGAGGCATGCGGGTTCTCGCGTTCGCGTCGAAACCGGCGCAGGGGCGTGCCGCAGTGGACATGCATGACATGGAGGACGGGTTTGAACTCCTCGGCCTCCAGGGGATGATCGACCCTCCTCGGCCGGAAGCGATTCGAGCGATCGAGCGGTGCCATGCGGCAGGTATAACCGTGAAGATGATCACCGGTGACCATAAGGCGACCGCTCGAGCGATAGCCGCGGAGATAGGCATACTGGACGACGCGGCCGGTGCGAAGGTGACCACGGGTGTCGATCTCGCTGTGATGTCAGATGACGAGCTGTACGAGGTCGCCCATACGTGCAACGTGTTCGCCCGGGTGGCCCCGGAACACAAGCTCAAGCTCGTGAACGCATTGCAGCGCCGCGGTGAGGTCGTTGCGATGACCGGTGACGGCGTGAACGACGCACCGGCGCTCAAGCAGGCCGACATCGGGGTCGCGATGGGAATCACCGGCACCGCAGCGTCCAAAGAGGCTGCCGAGATCGTTCTTGCCGATGACAACTTCGCGTCGATCTCAGCGGCGGTCGAAGAAGGCAGGCGCGTGTACGACAACCTCATCAAGTCGCTCGTCTTTGTGTTGCCCACCAATCTCGGGCTTGCGCTAATCCTCGCGTGTGCGGTTGTGTTCTTTCCCTTTGGTGAAGTTACGAGGATTGTCGACGGTGAATTGCAGACGGTGCGCGAGTTGTTGCTGCCGATGGCGCCGGTACAGCTACTGTGGATCAATCTCGTGGCCGCTGTCGCGCTCGCGCTGCCGCTCGCCTTCGAGGCTAAAGAGCCCGGTGTCATGCGGCGCCCGCCGCGCGATCCCAAAGCCCCGGTGCTCAGCGGCTTTGTGATCATGCGCGTGATTGTTGTGGCGATTCTCATGACCGCCGGGGCGCTCGCGCTGTTTACGGTGGCGTTTCGCGAAGCGGCGCCTGGTCAGGAGAGCGCGCTGGCCAACGCGCAGACGATGGCGGTGACGACCGTCATCATGTTCCAGATCTTCTACCTGTTCAACTGCCGGTCGCTCCGTGATTCGGTCCTCGATATCGGAGTGTTCTCAAACCGCCAGGTCTTCATCGGGATCGGTGCGGTCGTCGTGTTTCAGGCGCTCTTCATCTACGCGCCGTTCATGCAGTCGCTTTTCGGTTCAGCTCCGCTGAGTCCGGTTGACGTCCTCATGACCGTTGCCGCCGGCGCGATCATCCTCCCGGTGATCACGATCGAGAAATCGTTGCGCCGGCGATTGGAGCGTGCATGATCAACGCCGTTGATCCGGCACGCGGGGGCGATAATATCATCCAGGCGCGCGATGTACGGATGCGCTACGGTGCCAACGATGTGCTGCACGGGGTCTCCTTCGATGTCGATCAGGGAGAGGTCGTCGCGTTGCTCGGACCTAACGGCGCGGGCAAGACGACCATGATCGAGATACTCGAAGGGCTCAGGGTGCGGTCGGCCGGGGATGTCGCGGTGCTCGGCGAGGACCCGGCCAGCGCTGGTGAAGACTGGCGGTCGCGCACGGGGGTAGTCCTCCAGTCGTGGCGCGATCACGCGCGGTGGACGCCGAGGATGCTTCTTGCGCACATCGGCCGCTACTACGAGCCGTACTCGACGCCACAGCGGCGGCGCCCGCGCGACGCCGACCGGCTGCTTGCGGCGGTCGGTCTTGATGATAAGGCGGACCATAAGATTCGAACGCTCTCAGGAGGCCAGCGTCGTAGGCTCGACGTGGCTATCGGTCTCATCGGCAATCCGGAGCTGTTGTTCCTCGACGAGCCAACAGCGGGACTCGACCCTCACGGGCGCAGGGAATTTCACGACCTCGTGAAAGCGTTGAGCGAGAGAGACGATACGACCATCCTGCTCACGACACACGATCTTGCCGAGGCGGAGCGGCTCGCAGACCGGATCATGGTGCTGGCCGCCGGGCGCATCATCGCGAATGGAAGCGCCGAGGCTCTCGCCCGCCAGATCGGGCGTGAAGCGCTGGTCCGCTGGCGGGAGGATGGTGTCGAGCGCGAGCGCGCGACTTCAGATCCCACGGCGTTCGTGCGAGAGCTGCTCACTTGCGATAGCCGCCATGTCAGTGACCTCGAAGTCAGAAGGCCCTCTCTTGAGGAGACCTACCTCGCCCTCGTCCATGAACACGAGGGAGGCCACCAACTGAAAAGTGGCGCGCTGTTTGAGGAGGCGAGAGCGTGAGCGCCATGGCGCATGCGATCAGGATCGGTCTTGCCCGCGGTTGGACGGACTTCTCGCTCAGCATCAGGAGCGTGCAGGATCAAGTCTCAACGGCGATCATGCCGCTTGTGACGATCGGATACCTGTACTACCAGCGTGATACTCCTGTCGAGGGCACGACACTCATGCTCCCCGCCGTCGCCCTGCCGAGCATCCTTGCGGCACTGATAGTGTTCGGACTGGTCACCGGTCCGGCGTTTCAGCTGGCGATGGATCGCGAGGATGGGACGCTGCTGCGCGCCAAGTGCGCCCCGCACGGGACCACCGGCTACGTTACCGGCCAGGTCGTCTATCACTCCCTCAATACGGTGCTGATCCTCGTGGTGATCATGGTTCCGAGCGCGATCGTCTTCGACGCGTTTGGTGCCCGAGGGATGGATGGATGGATCACGTTTTCGTGGGTGGTCTGGCTCGGCCTGCTCGCGACAATGCCGATCGGCATCGTGATCGGATCGGTTGTCCCGAGCTCTCGCGCCACGGTCACGTGGGCGATGCTTCCCCTCATGGCGCTTACCGTGATATCCGGGATCTTCTTCCCCATGACGCGCTTGTGGGAGTGGGTGCAGGTTGTCGCGCAGATGTTCCCGATGTACTGGATCGGTCTGGGACTGCGCTCGGCGTTCTTGCCTGCCGAGGCGGCGGTGATCGAACTGGGAGGCGCGTGGCGTCCGGTCGAGACCGCGCTGGTGCTTGGCGTATGGGCCGCAGCTGGCCTGTCGATAGCCCCGCGGGTGGTTCGCCGCATGGCTCGCCGCCAGTCTGGCGCGGCTGTCGCCAAGGCTCGTGATGAAGCGGCTCAGTGGGGCCAGTAGCGGGTACGTACTCGCTGTCAGCTGAATTCGCGCGGCGGATCGGCTGGCTTTTGCTAGACATCGCTACGGCGGGATAGGAAGGGGTGGCGTGTTGTGAGAAGGACAGTGACCTTGATGGCGGTGGCGATACTCGCTGTGGGGATAGCGGGTTGCACGGCTGTTCAAGAACAGGTAGCGGAAGAGGTAACGGAGGGGATTGCGGGCGAGGTGGTCGGGGGCAACGTGGAAATCAGCGGTGATGGCGTCACCATCGAGACTCCGGAGGGGCAGGTCGCGGTAGGCGATTCCGCGACACTCCCGGATGGTTTCCCAGCGGATTTTCCGATCCCAGGCGATGCGGTCATCACGAGTTCGACGGGCACCTCGAGCCAAGGGGAGAGCGCATTTTGGGTGAATCTGACCAGGCCAGGTACCGTCACAGACGCCTTTGAGTGGTACAAGACCGAGCTTCCAGCGGCCGGGTGGACGATTGCGCTTGAGGTAGCGGCATCTCAGGGAGCCGGTAACGAGGCGACGCTGCAGGCGGAGAAGGATCAGCTCAGCGCCACGATGAGTATCACCGAAGGTGCTGAAGGCGCGGACATCGCCCTAGTGCTCATGGGCGGGGGGCCGTGATCGCGGGGGGGCGGGGCGCCAAGATAGTTGACGTAGTAGGAACTATTATCATATAAGAATGATAGCGGTAAGGAATGTTTGCGAAGAGTTGCTGGGAGGAGCGGGCGAAATGAGTCAGCACAACACAGGCCTTGCGGCAGGAGCTGGCCACGGACATCCGGGTGCCCGCGGCACCTCGAACAAGGAGTGGTGGCCCAATAGCCTCGACCTTGGAATCCTCCACCAGAACCCGTCCGCGGGTGACCCGATGGGCGAGGAGTTCGATTACGCCGAGGCGTTCGCCGCACTCGACTTAGGGGCCGTCAAGAACGATCTGTACGCGCTCATGACCGACTCGCAAGAGTGGTGGCCGGCGGATTACGGCCACTACGGCGGGTTGTTCATCCGGATGGCGTGGCACAGCGCGGGCACGTACCGCACGGGCGACGGCCGAGGCGGCGGCGGATCAGGGACGCAGCGCTTCGCGCCACTTAACAGCTGGCCCGACAACGCGAACCTCGACAAGGCGCGCCGTCTGCTCTGGCCCATCAAACAGAAGTACGGTCGCGCGATCTCGTGGGCGGATCTCATGATACTCGCTGGCAACTGCGCGCTTGAGTCGATGGGGTTCAAGACGTTCGGTTTTGGCGGGGGCCGAGAGGACATTTGGGAGCCCGAGCAGGACATCTACTGGGGTTCCGAGAGGGAGTGGCTCGGCGATCAACGCTACTCCGGTGACCGCAAGCTCGAGACTCCGCTCGCGGCGGTGCAGATGGGCCTCATCTACGTGAACCCGCAAGGTCCTAATGGCAATCCGGATCCGGTGGCTTCCGGGCGCGACGTCCGGGAGACCTTCGGACGTATGGGCATGAACGACGAGGAGACAGTCGCGCTCATCGCCGGTGGGCACACGTTTGGCAAGGCGCACGGCGCGGCTCCCGATTCGCACGTCGGGCCTGATCCAGAGGCGGCGCCAATCGAGGAACAGGGACTTGGCTGGAAGAGCAGTTTTGGAAGCGGCAAGGCGGGCGACACGATAACAAGCGGCATCGAAGGCGCGTGGAAGCCCGATCCCGTGAAGTGGGACATGGGCTACCTCAAGGTGTTGTTCAAGTACGAATGGGCGCTCGTGAAGAGTCCCGCAGGCGCGTACCAGTGGGTTGCGACGGACGTTGCCGAAGAAGACATGGTTGTAGACGCGTTCGACCCGTCAAAGAAGCACCGCCCCATGATGACCACCGCCGACCTGTCGCTTCGTTTTGATTCCGTATACGAGCCGATCGCCCGGCGCTTCGCCGAAAACCCCGATGAATTCGCGGATGCCTTCGCCCGTGCGTGGTTCAAACTGACCCATCGTGACATGGGACCGCGTTCGCGCTACCTCGGCTCAGAGGTGCCCGCAGAGGACCTTATCTGGCAAGATCCACTGCCAGCGGTTGGACACGAGCTCATCGACGAGCACGATGTCGCCGCCCTCAAGGAGAAGATCCTGTCATCCGGTCTGCCGGTTTCGGAGCTTGTCTCGACCGCGTGGGCTTCCGCTTCGACGTTTCGGGGGTCGGACAAGCGCGGCGGCGCGAACGGCGCTCGTATCCGGCTAGAGCCGCAGAAGGGTTGGGAGGTCAACGATCCCGCACGGTTGGCAAACGTAGTGAGCGCGCTCGAGGCGATTCAGCGCGAGTTCAACGCAGCCCACGCCGACGGCAAGAAGGTTTCGCTCGCCGACCTGATCGTGCTCGCAGGGTGCGCGGGTGTCGAGCAAGCCGCGAAGGCGGGCGGTCACGACGTGACGGTCCCGTTCACTCCCGGGCGCACCGACGCGTCTCAAGAACAGACGGACGTGCGCTCATTTTCTGTCCTTGAGCCGGTCGCGGACGGATTCCGCAACTACCTGAAGACTACTTTTTCCGTTTCCGCGGAAGAGCTTCTGCTTGATCGTGCGCAGCTGCTGACACTCACCGCTCCCGAGATGACGGTTCTGGTGGGCGGGTTGCGTGTCCTCGGGGCCAATGCGGGAAAATCCCAGCACGGCGTGTTCACAGATCGTCCCGGAGTGCTCACTAGCGACTTCTTTGTCAACTTGCTTGACATGGCCACGGTGTGGAAGCCAGTTTCGGAGTTCGGCGAGGAGTTTGAGGGCGTTGACCGGATGACCGGCGCCCCCAAGTGGATAGGTACCCGCGTCGACCTCATCTTTGGCTCGGACTCCCAGCTTCGCGCCCTTGCCGAGGTCTACGCGTGCGATGACGCCGCTGAGAAGTTCGTACACGACTTCGTAGCCGCGTGGGACAAGGTGATGAACCTCGATCGCTTCGACGTTGCATGAGCTCCGTCAGATCGCACTAGCCGCTTCCCGCGCCTCACTGCAACGGAACGGTGGGTTCATGACACTCGGTGCAGCCGTCTTCCTCGAAACGCCGATGGTTGTCGGGGAGTGAGTTGCGCTCTCCGGACTGGTGACAGAAGAGACACTCCCTGAAGTAGCCGTCGAGCGGATGAGGGACCGGTCCGGCGTAAGCTCGCGTAAGTCCCGCCGGCGCGGGCTCGCGCGACGCGGAGCGCGGGTCGACGGGGTGGCAGAGCAGGCATTCGTACGTCTCGAAAGCGAGATGCCCGGCGGGCATCCCGAGATCCCGCCCGGGATCGCCGTGGCAGTGCAGGCACCGTTCGTCACCCATCGCGACTGAGTGCGGCACGAGGACACGGGGTGCCTGACGGTGGCACGAGCCGCACGTGGGGACAGCGTAGTTGCGGTGTGTGACCGGGATAGTGCCGAGGGCGACAGCATGACACTCGAGGCAGGGTTCCGTGCGCTCGAGACCCGCGTGCGGATTTCTCGGCACGGGGGCCGTGCCTACTTCGCTGGGGGTGAGTGCCGCAGCCGCCAGAGCGAAGAGCACAGACGCGCTCGCGAACAGCCCGATGAGTAGCAGCACGGCCGTGGAGACGATACGGTGGTTCACGACAGATCACCTACACCATGTCGAAGCGTTCGGTGTGGACGCGATGTCCCGGAACGCCGATCTGGGGCAACACCTTTTCCATCGCATCCATGAGCGGGGTGGGTCCGCAGATGAAGTACTGAAAGCGCCGGTACAGGTTGGGGGGCAGGTGACGGCAGAGTATCTCGGCGGTGACGAAGCCGCGCTCCCCGGTCCATCCTTCATCGGCGCTGAGCACCACGTTCACGAGCGTGAAGTTCTCCATCCGGTCCGCCATCTCGGCAAGCTCCTCTCGGAAGGTGAGGTCGTCGTAGTCGTTCGCGGCGTGAAAGAGGTAGACAGGCCTCACGTCACCGCGCGTCTCGAGCGCTTGAATCATCGCGTAGAGAGGCGTAATGCCCACCCCGCCGCCGATAAGGACGAACCCGGCGCCTTCTTCGCGGTCGATGGTGAATACGCCGTGCGGACCATCAACCCACGCCCGGGTGCCCGGTTCGATGGTGGGGACGACATCGGTAGACCAGTCGCCGAGCTGTTTGATCGTGAAGGCGATGGTGCCGTCGTGGCTCGGCACGTCCCCGTTTGAAGAGAACGAGATGGGATGCTGGGTGGGCACGAACGGGTTGCGCCCGAACCCCAGCCACGCGAACTGCCCGGGCTCGAACAGGAAGCCCTCGTGTCCGATAGGGCGAAGGACGAGCGTCGTGGAGCGTCCGTGCTCGGCCCGGTTCTCGACTACCTCCCAGGGGTGTCTGAGCAGCTGGATCGGGCGGATGAGTCGGTAGCGCAAGAACATGAGCACAAAAGTGATGAGATACGCGGTCCAAAGGACACGCATCGCCGGGTGAGCGGCGAGCCGTCCCAGGCCCAAGACGTGCGCTCCAGCAAACCCGATGAGCGCTATGGAGAGCAGTCCGTGCGAGACCTGCCATACCTCGTAGGAAAGGCGGATCTGCCGCCGGAACACGGACAGTCCCACCACGAGCATCGCCAACGCGAGCGCGGCCATCCCGGCGATGACAGGCCACGGTGATGTAGCTGACGGGATGAGGACGCTCGGCGGGTAGGCGCTGTTCACGAGGAGCAGGAGAGGGTGGATCACCGCGAGTGCGAAGGCGGCGATGCCGATCTGCCGGTGGAACTGCAGAAGCGAGTCAAGTCCGAAGGCGCCGGCGACACCTCCGAAGCGCGAGACAAGCGCAAGCTCGGTCGCCATGAGTGCGAGCGCGATGTAGCCAGTCGCGATAGAGAGGTAGACGAATGGCCCCGCCCCTTGTTCGGCGTCGAAGAGGACAGCGCCGGCGATAAGCGGGAAGAGGATGAGGGCCAGATAGAGCCCGAACCAAAACACGCCGCTGACTATGAGCCGCATGAACTCCCATCCCCTCTGCCATGCGTTGGTCGCGTCCGCCCGAGAATTGCTGGACCAATCACCTGTAACCTTCATGGAGACTCTACCCGTAGGCATGTAGAAGCCGACGGGTAGCTCGGCGGGCTCGCTACGTAGTAGTGGGTACCAACTCTGTGAGTCGGCTCATCCGGCCGCGGGAGGGGTGCCTGTTGAACGTGCTTGTCATCAACTCGGGAAGCTCGTCGGTCAAGTACGAGCTGTTCGCAATGGGCGCCGACGCCGAGCACTCCATGCTCAACGGCGAGGTCGAGCGCATCGGGTCGCCGGAAGCGTCCCTGTGGCAAGAGGTGCGTACCGAGGACGGTGCAACGTACCGTGACTGCCGGGACGTGCGCGCGAGCGATCACAGCGAGGCCCTCGACTGCGTGCTGGAGGCGCTCGACGGCGCTGCCGATGCGACCGGCGCAGGACCGCTCCAGGCTGTGGGACACCGTGTCGTCCATGGAGGCGAGCGCTTCGCCGACCCGGTCGTGCTCGACGGCGACGCCATCGCCGCGATCGAGCGGCTCGCGCTCCTCGCCCCGCTGCACACCGGCGCGAACCTCGCGGGCATCGAGGCCGCCCGCATCCACCTGCCCGACGTTCCCCACGTCGCCGTGTTCGACACCGCGTTCCACCGCACGATGCCCGCGCATGCGTGCGTCTACGCACTCCCGCGCGAGCTCTGCCGCGAGCACGGCATCCGCCGGTACGGATTCCACGGCACGTCGCACGCGTACGTCGCGAAGCGGGCGGCGGCGTTCCTCGGCAGGCCGCTCGAAGAGCTCGCGCTCATCACGCTGCACCTCGGGGCAGGCGCCTCGGCCACGGCCATACGCGGCGGCGAGAGCGTCGACACGTCGATGGGGATGACGCCGCTCGAAGGCCTCATGATGGGAACCCGGTGCGGCGACGTCGACCCGGCGGTGCCGATGCTTCTCGCGCGCCTCACCGGGCGCTCGCGCGAGGACGTCCACCGCCTGCTCAACAACGAGAGCGGTCTTCTCGGCGTGTGCGGGGCAGGCGACATGCGCGAGGTCCACCGGCTGGCCGAGGAGGGCGACGCGGATGCCGCGCTCGCGCTCGAGATGTTCTGCTACCGCGTCAAGAAGTATGTGGGCGCGTACGTCGCAGCTCTCGGCGGGGCCGATGCGATCGTGTTCACCGCCGGTATTGGCGAGAACGACGCCGAGGTGCGCTCCCGTGTGTGTGGCGGTCTTGACGTGCTCGGCATCGAGATCGACGAGGCGCGCAATCGCGCGAAGGTCGGGGGTGAGCGGCGCATCAGCAGCGACGCGTCGCGCGTGGCGGTGCTGGTCATCCCCACCGACGAGGAGCTGGAGATAGCACGGCGCACGGTCGAGTGCGTGAACGCGTCGAGTCCGTAGCCGCGTCGAGTGCCCGAACACGTCGGGACACGGGACACCCAGTCACGAGGAGTGAGCAGTCATGGAAGACAGAGCCACTGGCACGGTCGAGCCGGCCGGGACGCAGCAGTCGGCACCCCTTCCCGCCGAGGACCTTGCCGCGATGCATGCCTACTGGAGGGCCGCCAACTACCTTTCGGTGGGGCAGATCTACCTGCTCGACGACCCGCTGCTGCGCGAGCCGCTCGGCATGCACCACATCAAGCCGCGCTTGCTCGGGCACTGGGGGACCACGCCGGGGCTCAACTTCTGCTACGCGCACCTCAATCGCGTCATCACCCGCGACGACCTCGACATGATCTTCATCACGGGCCCGGGGCACGGCGGGCCGGCCAACTGCGCCAACACGTGGCTCGAAGGCTCCTACAGCAAGTACTATCCCGACGTGACCCGTGACGAAGAGGGGATGCAGAAGCTCTTCAAGCAGTTCTCCTTCCCGGGTGGCGTGCCGAGTCACGCCGCTCCCGAGACGCCCGGTTCGATCCACGAGGGGGGCGAACTGGGCTACGCGCTCTCGCACGCGTTCGGCGCGGCGTTCGATAACCCCGACCTCATCGTGGCGTGCGTCATCGGCGATGGCGAGGCCGAGACGGGGCCGCTCGCCGCCGCGTGGCACTCGAACAAGTTCTTGAACCCGGTGACCGACGGCGCCGTGCTGCCCATCCTCCACCTCAACGGCTACAAGATCGCCAACCCTACCGTGCTCGCGCGCATCCCCCACGCCGAGCTCGAGGCGTACTTCGTCGGCAACGGATGGAAGCCGTACTTCGTGGAGGGGAGCGAGCCCGAGGCGATGCACCAGGCGATGGCCGCCACGCTCGATACGGTCATCGCCGAGATACGCGCCCTCCAGGAGGAGTGCCGCGCGACCGGCTGCATGACGCGCCCCACCTGGCCGATGATCGTGCTCCGCTCGCCTAAGGGGTGGACCGGCCCGGCCGAGGTCGACGGGAAGAAGGTTGAGGGCAACTGGCGTTCGCACCAGGTCCCGCTCGCCGACGTCGCGCACCGGCCCGACCGCCTCGCGATGCTCGAGGAGTGGCTGCGCAGCTATCGGCCCGAGGAGCTGTTCGACGAGGATGGGGCTCCTCGGCCGGAGATACTGCGCTTCGTACCCCAGGGCAAACGGCGGATGGGGGACAACCCGCATACCAACGGCGGGTTGCTGCGCCACGACCTCCGCATGCCCGACTACCGCGACTACGCGGTCACGGTCGACGAGCCCGGCCACGAGTTCGCCGAGGCCACGCGGGTGCTCGGCACCTTCCTGCGCGACATCATGGCCGCCAACATGCGCAACTTCCGGCTCTTCGGCCCTGACGAGACCGCCTCGAACCGCCTCGACGCCGTCTACGAGGTGAGCAAAAAGACGTGGCTCGCCGAGTACCTGCCCGCAGACGCCGATGGCGGCGAGCTCGCGCCTGACGGGCGGGTGATGGAGATCTTGAGCGAGCACACGTGTCTGGGGTGGCTCGAGGGCTACCTGCTGACCGGTCGTCACGGGCTCATCAGCACGTACGAGGCGTTCGCCCATATCATCGACTCGATGTTCAACCAGCACGCCAAGTGGCTCAAAGTCGCCAAGAACGAGGTCGAGTGGCGCGCGCCCATCGCCTCGTGCAACATCTTGCTGTCGTCGCACGTGTGGCGCCAGGACCACAACGGGTTCACCCACCAAGACCCCGGGTTCATCGACAACGTCGTCAACAAGAAGGGCGACGTGGTGCGCGTCTACCTGCCGCCGGACGCCAACACGCTCCTGTCCGTGGCCGACCACTGCCTGCGCAGCAAGGACTACGTCAACGTCGTCGTCGCCGGCAAGCAGCCCTCCCCGCAGTTCCTCGGCATCGACGAGGCCGCCCGGCACTGCGCGAGCGGTCTGGGCATCTGGGAGTGGGCGAGCAACGACAAGGGCAGCGAGCCGGACATCGTGATGGCGTGCGCCGGCGACGTGCCCACGGTCGAGACGCTCGCTGCGGTCGACCTGCTGCGTCAGCACTTCCCCGACCTGAAGGTCCGCGTCGTCAACGTCGTCAACCTCATGAAGCTCCAGCCTGCCGAGGAACACCCGCACGGCCTCACCGACCGTGAGTTCGACGCGATCTTCACAGTCGACAAGCCGATCGTGTTCGCGTTCCACGGTTACCCATGGCTCATCCATCGTCTCGCGTACCGGCGCACCAACCATCGCAACCTGCACGTGCGCGGGTTCAAAGAGGAGGGGACCACGACCACGCCCTTCGACATGGTCGTCTTGAACGATCTCGACCGGTTCCACCTGTTCTACGACGCGGTCATGCGCGTGCCGCAGCTGCACCACATGGTCGCTTACGCCGGGCAGTTCGTGCGCGACAAGCTGTTCGAGCACCGCGAGTACATCACGACGTACGGCGAGGACATGCCGGAGATCCGCGACTGGCGCTGGCCGTACTGATGCGGGCGGCCGAGGCCCTCGCCGGGCTCCGGGAGTGCCGCGCGTGCCCCCACGAGTGCGCGGTCGACCGCACGGCTGGCGAGCGCGGCGTGTGCCGGGCGGGCGCGCTCGCGTGCGTGTCGAGCGCCGGACCGCACTTCGGCGAGGAGGGGCCGCTCGTGGGCAGGGGCGGGTCGGGCACGGTGTTCTTCGCGTGGTGCAACCTGCACTGCGTCTTCTGCCAGAACTACGACATCTCGCAGCTCGGGCACGGGGAAGACGTGACCGCGAGCGAGCTTGCGGACATCTTCCTCGGCGTGCAGCGGGCCGGGTGCGAGAACGTCAACCTCGTGAGCCCCACGCACTTCGCGCCGCAGATCCTCGAGGCGCTCGATGTCGCGGCCTCCCGCGGTCTCGACCTGCCCCTCGTGTGGAACACCGGCGGCTACGAGTCGCTCGCGACCCTCGCGCTGCTCGACGGTGTGGTCGACGTCTACATGCCCGATCTCAAGTACGCCGATCCCGCCACAGCCGCACGTCTCTCCGGTGCCGCCGACTACCCCGAGCGCGCGTTCGCCGCGCTGCGCGAGATGCACCGGCAGGTCGGCGACCTCACACTCGACGAGCGCGGCATCGCCCGCCGAGGGCTCCTCGTACGTCACCTCGCGCTGCCCGCGGGGCTCGCCGGCACCCCGGAGGTGATGGCGTTCCTTGCCGAGGAGATATCGCGCGACACGTACGTGAACGTCATGGACCAGTATCGGCCGTGCCACCGGGCGGGCGAGCATCCGGAGCTCAGACGGCGCATCACCGCCGAGGAGTACGCCGATGCGGTCGCTGCGGCGCGAGCGGCGGGGTTGCACCGGTTCGCGCGGTGAGACCTGCGGGTTCGCGCCGCGCATCCCTACTCGGCAGCGCCGGTTGTGTCGTCGATCTCCTCGATCGTCTCTGCGATGACCTCAGGCCCGGCCATACGGATCGACATCCCTTCGAACCGCTCGCCTACGACGCTGACCTGACGGCCCTCCAAGGGGGCGAGAACATTGGCGACCTCATCGGCGTTGGCGATGACAGCAACGTTCGTGTCCTCGGCACCGGTCGTGTCGACAACCGCCCAGAAACCGCCTTCGAGATCGACCCATGTGAGCGTACCGATCGCCTGCACGGTGCCACCTTCCAGATCGTAGAGGCCGGGCGCAAGCCGGAGTTCTGTTCCGGGCGTATCGACAGCCCCGTTCTGAACATCGGACGAACGGTCTGCCGCTGCGCACCCGACTAACACGAGCGCGAGCGATAGGGCTAGCACGAGTGCGAGTATCCGTGTGAACATGGTGCGCCTCCCTTCGTCGTTGGAGTTCCTACCCGCTTTGACGTGGGCCACAGCGCGTCGGTTCGCGGGGGAGTAGGGACCAGCGCAGCGCACGGTCAAGAGGGGGATTCGCTTAACTCTCCGCCGTCACCTCGGCACGCTCGTGCAGTCGATACATCGGCGCGTTCTGCCGACACAGAAGGCGCCAATCCGCCCTTCGAGCGGGGTGCCGAGTCGATGGAGCGGGCTGCATGTCGGCGGGGTATCATCATGCGGGATCGTCCGGCTGCGAGAAGGGGATCCACCATGTTCGAAGGGCCGATTTCCGTGCTGTCGTGTTCGGGATTGCGGAAACGTTTCGGCGAGCTTGTCGCGGTAGACGGCGTGAGCTTCGAGATCGCCGCTGGCGAGACGTACGGATTGCTCGGACCCAACGGGGCTGGCAAGACGACGAGTATCGCGATGATCTGTGGACTGCTCGAGCGCGACGCGGGCGATGTGAGACTGCTTGGTGAGCCCTTCACGCCGCGCAGTGTGGCCGCCAAGCGTGCGATCGGGTACGTGCCGCAAGATCTCGCGATCTATCCTGATCTGACCGCCCGCGAGAACCTTGCGTTTTTCGGGCGTCTGTACGGGCTTTCCCGGGGCGAGCTTGCCGCCCGCATCGTCGAGGTCCTCGAGATCATCGGTCTGGCTGATCGCGCCGGCGACAAGGCTGGTGAGTACTCGGGCGGGATGAAGCGGCGCCTCAACATCGGCATCGGCCTCTTGCACAGCCCCAGACTCCTCGTGCTCGACGAGCCCACCGTGGGCGTGGACCCGCAGAGCCGCAACGCGATTCTGGCGAGTGTCGAGCGTCTTGGCGAGGAGGGAATGGCGGTCCTTTATACAACCCACTACATGGAGGAGGCCGAGCGTCTTTGCGATCGCGTGGGCATCATCGACCACGGGGCCATAGTGGCCGAGGGAACCCGCACTGAGCTTGTGCGCCTTGTGGGAGAGCACGACCGCGTGAGGCTTATCGCGACAGGCGATCTCGACTCGGCGGCGCGCTCGCTTGCCGGGATACCCGCCGTTCGCGAGGCCGATGTCGCAGATCACGGCCTGGAACTCATCGTTGAGAACGCGGCTGACGCTCTGCCGCGGCTGCTCGGAACGCTTGCCGCGGCTGGCGTTGCGGTCACCAGCGTTGATGTCGATCAGCCCGATCTGGAGGCGGTCTTCCTGCACCTCACCGGCCGTGCGCTCAGGGACTGATGACGATGAGAACCGCGCTGCTCATCGCAAGGAAAGACCTCACGCGGAAGATGCGCGACAAGTCGGTGTTCATCTACGGCATACTCGCGCCGCTCGGCCTTTCCGTTATCTTCAGTTTCGTGTTTGGGCCGATCGACTCCGCCCGCTTCCACGCGACCTACGCGCTCGTCAACGAGGATGAGGGTCCTATCGCCGAGGCGTTCATCGAGGTGCTCGCCGCGCTTGAAGAAGACGGCATCGCGACAATCGTCGAGGTCGGCTCGGCAGCAGAAGCCCGCACGCGTGTCGAGCGCGCCTCTGCTGAGTTCTCAGGCGAGGAAGGTGAGACGGCAAGTGCCGCGTTCGTGATCCCGGCAGGATTCTCGGAGGGTATCGCCTCCGGTAAGGGCGGCGAGATCACCGTCATCGGCAGTGCAACCTCGCACCTCGCCAGTCAGGTCGCATACTCCATCGCGCACGGATTCTCAACGGAGGTCGGTGCCGTCGAAGTCGCCGTGCGCACCGTGCTTGAGCATGCCGATCCATCAGACGGGCAGCTTCACACGGCCGAGAACGCCGGACGCCTGGCCGAGGAGGTCGCCAACACCCCGCCCCCGGTGTCACTAGACGACGTTACCGCGGCCACGCGTCAGCTTTCGCAAACGACGCACATGGCCGCTGGCATGTCGGTGTTCTTTCTCTTCTTCACCGTCGCTTTTGGAGTGAGCGGTCTGCTCGAAGAGCGTCGGGTAGGCACGATGGATCGTCTTCTCGCCGCACCCATCGACCGTCGGCAGATCATCCTCGGCAAGGCCCTGACGTCCTTCGGGCTCGGTATTGTGAGCATGACGGTGCTGGTGGTCGCGACGTCGCTGCTGCTCGGCGCTAAGTGGGGCGATCCGGTGGGCGTCGCGATGCTCGTCTTTGCGGTCGTCTTTGCGGCGATGGGGATACTCGGCGTGGTCGCGGCGACCGCCAAGACGCAAGCGCAAGCCGAGAACTTCCAGGCCATCATCTCTCTCACGCTCGCGTTTCTCGGCGGGACGTTCTTCTCGGTGGCGCAGACGGGGGGCGTGCTGCAGGCCTTGAGTCTCGTAACGCCGCACGCATGGTTTTTGCGGGGACTGAACGACCTCGCCGCCGGGGACGTGTCAGCGGTATACGAGCCGGTGGCCGCGCTCCTGCTCTTTGGGCTTGTCACCGGCGGGGTCGCGTGGCCGTTCATGAGAAAGGCGGTGGAGCGGTGAAGGCGCTCGTTATCGCACGCATGGCGGTCACCCGTTTGCTGCGTGACCGCTCGAACATCTTCTTCGTCTTCATGTTGCCCATGATGATCATCCTCGTGCTCGGTACCGCTTTTGGCAGCGGCTTCGACGCGAAGGTAGGCGTGCTTGCGGAAGGAGAAGGGGCGCTTAGCCGGGAGATTGTCGGCGGCATCGCCGCGCTCGATGGGGTTGAGGTCATCGAGTACGAGGATCGCGACGAGATCGTACTCGCGGTGGAGCGCGGTGTGGTGCAGGCCGCCGTGTTGATCCCCGCCGGCTACGACTCGCGCCTCGCCGTCGGCGAGGAGGTGGCGATCGAGTACGTCGCCCGTCCGGACGCATCGGCGATGGCGTTGCGCAGCACTATCGAGCCGGTGATCGTCGAACAGGGAGCGCTGCTGCGGGCGGCCGCGTTCGCGGTTGCCCGCTCCGGCGTCGGGCACGCCGACGCGATTGCGACGGCACGCCAGGTGGTAGCCGAGAAAGCTGCGATCGGCGTGAACACCGAGGTTCTAGGTGAGATCTCTCCGTTCGAGCAGATCGGTCAGTTTCAGCTGGGAGCGTACTCGCAGCTCCTGCTTTTCGTGTTCCTCACGTCCATGACGGGATCGACAGCGCTCATCGAGTCACGCCGGATCGGGGTGTCGGCCCGGATGCTTGCGACTCCAACATCGGCGCGTACCGTGATTGCTGGGGAAGCTCTCGGCCGGTTGGCGGTCGCCCTGGTGCAAGGGGGCTTCATCATGGCCGGCACGGCGCTGATGTTTGGAGTGGAGTGGGGCGATCCGTTCGGCGCCGCCGCGGTTCTGTTCCTTTTCTCGCTAGGGGCGTCGGGCGTCGCGATGCTCATTGGCTCGGTGTTGAACAGTGTTGAGCAGGCCGGCGGCGTCGGTGTGGTGCTCGGAATAGGGCTCGGCGCTCTTGGCGGGGCAATGGTGCCGCTCATGGTGATGGAGACTCTCTCGCCCGCCCTCTACCGCGTCGCGCACGTCACGCCGCACGCATGGGGCATCCGCGCGTTCGAGGAGCTCATCCTCGGTGGCGGGACGACCGCTGATATCGTGCCGGAGCTCGGGGTCCTGGCCGCGTTCGCGCTCGTCGTCTTCGCGCTCGGCGCGTGGCGGCTACGTGTCGCGATCACGCGTTTGTGAAGAGCGGGCGACGCTACCCGCCCGGGAATTTGTGTGCATAAAGACTCCTTAACGTCACGCCGATACAGATACTGAGCTCCAGTGCATGTCTTGATGCGGGGAAGGACGCTGCATGCCCCCTAAGGATGGCGGCGCGCTTCCTGCCGATGCCGGGCAATCCACCGGCCCAGGCAGTTGCGCGCACGATTTCGTCGTGAGCGAACCGGAGTTGCGCTCACTGCTTCTCGATCTCGTCAGCGACGCGATCATCTGCCACACCCTCGACGGATGCATCGTCTACGCCAATGAAGCCGCGTGCATGCAACGTGGCTACACGTGCGAGGAGTTCATCGGCATGCGCCTTGGCGATGTTGTGAGCGTCAAGGAGAGTGAGCGGGTGGCTGAGCGCGTCGAGACGTTGCTGCGCGAGGGGTCGATGGTATTTGAGTCTGAGGACGTCACACGGGACGGAAGCGCGATTCCCATCGAGGTGCACGCCCGGATCGCCGAGGTAGCGGGCGTACAGATCATCATCAGCATCATCCGGGACATCAGCGAGCGTAAGCGCGCCCAGGCCGAGATCGAATCACTCGCGTTCCGCGACACTCTCACCGGGCTTCCCAATCGCAGGATGTTCATGGACCGGGCGCGGATGACGCTTTCGAACGCTCGCCGCACAGGAGAGAACGTCGCTCTGCTCTTTCTCGACATCGACTACCTCAAGCGGGTGAACGATCAGCTTGGACACCGGGCGGGAGATCGTCTCCTGTCGCTCGTGGGCATGCGGCTGTCCGATCTCGTTCGTACGGCCGACACTGTCGCACGCCTATCGGGTGACGAGTTCGTGGTGCTCATGCCCGGCATCAGAGACGCGACGACCGCCGAGGAGGTCGCGTCGAAGATTCTCGCGGGCCTGAAGGAGCCGCTCGATCTGGACGGAACCGCATTATCGGTGACCGCGTCGATAGGTGTCGCGCTCAACGACCCGCGGGAGATCGGGGTCGAAGAGATGCTCGCGCGTGCCGACGGGGCGATGTACGCGGTCAAGTCCGGATCGCGAAACGCATACGCACTCCACGTGCCCAAACGGGCCGAGAGCCCTTTGGACGGCTACGAGCTCGAAGGCCAGATCGCTCGAGCGATCAATCGCGACGAACTCGTCCTCTACTACCAGCCGCAAGTCATTCTCTCTGATGGCCGTGTCGAGTGCGTTGAAGCGCTCATCAGGTGGGATCATCCTGTTCGCGGCTTGATCATGCCCGACCGTTTTGTTGCACTCGCAGAGGAGTCCGGACAGAGCGGCGCCCTCGGCCGGTGGGTGATTCGCACGGCGTGTAGGCAACATAGTGAGTGGCTCGATTCGGGACTTCCGGCGGTTCGCATCGCGGTGAACATCTCCTATCGTCAAATGCTGCAGCCCGGGCTCGTTGACGTGGTTGAAGCCGCGCTTGCCGAGACGGGCATGGACGCTCGCTACCTCGAGCTCGAGCTCAATGAGATGGACATCGTGCGGGCAAACGAGACGGTCCGGCGTACCCTCGGAGCGCTGCGTGAGCGAGGAGTGAGGCTCGCGGTTAGCGGATTCGGTGAGGGCTACTTGGTCCGGGGCTACGTGCACGGGGTGCCGGTTGATACCCTGAAGATTCACCGGTGTCAGGGTTCGGAGCTCGACGCTGAAGCGGGGTCGAAGGTCTCCTCGGCGATACTTGCGCTTGCCGACGGGCTTGCGCTCAACACCGTCGTCGAGTGTGTCGAAGACGAGAGGCAGCTGCGCGAGGCGGCGAGGGGGCGCAGTGGCGGTGTCCAGGGTCACGTATTCAGTCGTGCGCTTCCGCCGCATGAGGTCGCTGCGCTCATCCGTGACGGGTTCACGACGGGTACGGTGTGAGGGCGGCGGTTTCAATCCGACGATTCACGTGCTCCGTCCACCGCGGCGACATTTCGTGGCAGAATGGACACGTGGATGGGAAGGTCGTGAGAGTCCCAGGCCGTAGGGTGCCCCGGATGGAACAGGCCGACCGTGCGGGAGTCATCAGCGGGTGAGTCTGAAACGCGCAGAAGCGGCGGTGACCTGCGGCCACCGAGGCGGCGCGGCTTCATCGTGGCGTGGGTGGCGCTTCTGGCTGTCGCCGTAGTGGCGGGAAGCGTTACACACTACCGATTCCGTCAAGCCCACATCAACGAGCAGCGTGTAGCCATACTGGTCGTTGCTGAGCTGGCTGCGAATCGGGTTGAAAAAGTAATCACGGACCGGATAAGTGACGCGCGCCTGATGTCGGAGAACTTCGGGTACGCCCTTCGCGTGAGAGACTTCTTCGACGATCCTGGGGATGCTGTCAATGCTATGGCGGTGAGCTCGCGGCTTCTCGCCGAGCACAAGCATCGCAACTACGCATACCTTCAGCTTGTCGCTTCCGACCTGACGCAACGGATGGGTGTGCCTGACACGGCTACACCCCGTGCCGTCGATACCGATGCCGTGAGCCGGGCGCTCCGTTCACCGGGCGCGGTCGAGCTGGGTGACGTACGGGTGACACCCGAAGGTGAGGTTGAGTTGGCCGTCACCGCGCCGCTTTCGGCACCGGGCGTTGACGGTTTGGAAGTGATCGCGGTCTGTGTGTTCCACCTCGACATGGAACAGACGGTCTTCACGCAGCTGGAGAGGTGGCCCGGGGTCAACCAGAGCGGGGAGATCCTGCTCGTCTCGCCAGCACATGCCGGATACACGATACTCAGCCCACGGCGGTTTGGCACGGTGGAAGATACCGGCCCTCTACTTCAGGTCGCATCCGGCGAAGGCGTCACAGGTGATGACTTCGGGGACAGGAGACCGTTCTCTGTCAGAGACTATCGGGGCGTCGAGGTCGAGGCGGCACTCGCTCCGGTTGCTGGGACACCCTGGTACATACAGGCGAAACTCGATAGATCAGAGGTCTACGCACCTGTTAGGAACCACCTTCTCACCGTTGCGGCTTCCATGGCGGCGTGGGTGGTAGCTGTCTCGCTCGGTATGCACTTACTCTGGCGCTCAAGTAGGCACAAGCATGAAATCGCATTGGCAACTATCAAGCATGCTGATTCCAAGGCCGAGACGCTTGAGTATCTCAACCGCGAACTGGAGCAGGCGAACTCGGTCAAGAATGCATTCCTTGCCAGCATGAGTCACGAGCTACGGACGCCGCTCAACGCGATCATCGGATTCTCCGGCGTGCTCAAGCAGGAGTTGGCGGGCCCTCTCAATCCGGAGCAGATGAAGCAGGTTGAGATGGTGCACACGTCGGGGCGGCATCTACTCGCGCTCATCGATGATGTTCTCGATATTGCGAGAATCGAAGCTGGCGGATTCGATGTGACTCCTGAGCGATTCGGCCTTCATGATGCCGTGTCAGGGATCATCGAGATGATGGCTCCGATTGCCAAACAGAAGGCCATCGAGTTGCGGCATGTCGGACCAACGATCCCTATCGAGGCCTCAACGGATCTCGGGAAGTTCAGGCAAATTCTCTTAAACCTTGTGGGAAACGCCGTCAAGTTCACTTCTGAAGGGCATGTGGAGGTACGGTTCGGAGGTCGGCCGTACGGAGGTATCTGGATCGAGGTCGAAGACACCGGACCGGGAATCTCGGCGGAAGACCTCGAGCACATCTTCGAGCCCTTCGTGCAGCTTGAACAATCCGGTGAAGCTAAGGCAAAAGGCACCGGCCTGGGGCTGGCCCTGTCCCAGGAAAACGCGGCGCTTCTCGGAGGGCGAATCACGGTGGCGAGCCAGCCTGGTAAGGGCACAGTATTCAAGCTCGAGCTTCCCAGCCTGCTGTAATGAGCGGGTAGTTCCTGCTTGGCTGACGAGTGTGGAGATCGCACTCTTCGCCCAGGGCTGAAGCGTCATCAGTAAGGCTCGGGTATACTATCGTCCCGAAAGGCCACGAGACGTTACGTATCGTGAGAGTGCCGTCGCAGTGCTCAGGCGCGAACGCTCCGGTTCACCCCAGGCTGCTCGGCAACGGTCTTCGGTACGTCCTCAATTCGCGCGCGCTGACACGACGGGGAAAATCGATGCCCAAGAACGACGTGAATCTCACACGGTGGAGCAAGCTCGCAGAGGCGAACAGCGTATTCGCGCCGGAACTCTTCGAGAAGTACGACGTCAAGCGGGGTCTGCGTGATGAGTCCGGTCGAGGTGTGGTCGCCGGTCTGACGCAGGTGGGTGATGTCATCGGCTACTACACCGACACAGGCACGAGCCATCCGTCTCCTGGGGAACTCATCTACCGCGGCATCGACATCAACGAAATTGTGGAAGGCTTCACTTCGGCAGGCCGTCGGGGGTACGAGGAGACTGCGTACCTGCTTCTCTTTGGCGAATTGCCAAACGCCGATGAGCTTGCCGAGTTCGAGGACGTGCTCGCTTCGTACCGCAAACTGCCGCGACAGTTTGTGCACCACGGCATCTTGGACATGCCGAGCCGGGACATCATGAACGCGCTCGCGCGTACGGTGCTGTCGCTATACACGCTCGACGATCGAGCGGACGATACTTCCATCGCGAATGTCTTGCGACAGAGTCTCCATCTGATCGCCAAGCTTCCGATGCTGTCCGTCTATGCCTATCAGGCGCATCTCGATGATTCCCTCGGCAAGAGTCTTGTCATCCACCGGCCGGTGCGCGAGCTTTCAACCGCTGAGAACTTCTTGCACATGCTCCGCTCTGACTCAAAGTACACCCAGCTTGAGGCGACGCTGCTCGATCTTTCGCTTGTTGTGCACGCCGAGCACGGGGGCGGAAACAACTCAACGTTCACGACGCACGTGGTCACGTCGACAATGACCGACACGTACTCAGTCATCGCTGCCGCGCTCGGTTCGCTGAAAGGACCGCGTCACGGAGGTGCGAACATCAAGGCGCTGGAGATGCTCGCAGACGCCGAGGAGCGTGTTCGTGACTGGGAAGACGAGGACGAGATCGCCGCCTATCTCGACCGGATTCTCGACAAGCAGGAGTTCGATCGCTCTGGGCTCATCTACGGGATGGGGCACCCCGTCTACTCGATATCGGACCCGCGCGCCCTCATCCTGAAGCGTTACGCCGAGATGCTCGCCGTCGAGAAGGGCCGAGAGATGGAGTTCCGCTTCTACGAGCGGATCGAGCGTCTCGCGCCCGAGGTCATCGCGAAGGTCAGGACGATGCAGAAGGGCGTGAGCGCCAACGTCGATTTCTACTCCGGCTTCGTCTGCGAGATGCTTGGGATACCCAAGGAGCTCTTCACCCCACTCTTCGCGATCTCCCGTGTTGCGGGGTGGTGCGCGCATCGTATCGAGGAGATCGCCACCGGCGGCAAGATCATCCGGCCCGCATACAAGGCGGTCGGTCCAAGGCGGGAGTACATCCCGCTCGAGCAGCGGTAGCGGTCGCTGGGTTTCTCGGCGGTCGTGGCGTGCGGGGTGGACGGCGCGCGAGGAGGCCGGCGTGCATTCCGCTACGCGGCGTGCTACACTCCGCAGGCTTAGTACCTAAGACCCGGTTGTCCTCGATGCGCTAACCTGCGCGATCGCCTTCGGATCAACTGCGTCTGCAACGCGGTGCCGCCCGGATTGGGCAGGCACGCCCGAAGGAGACAACCAATATGTCGTTCGAACCGCTCGGCTTAGAGCCGCGCCTTCTTGCCGCCGTGACTCGCATGGGGTACACGGTGCCCACGCCCATTCAGTCCCAGGCGATTCCGCACGTTCTTGCCGGGCGTGATGTAGTCGGCGTCGCTCAAACAGGGACCGGAAAGACCGCCGCTTTCGTGCTGCCGATGTTGCAGCGCACGCCCGTGAAGCGAGGCGTGCGCGCGCTCGTGGTAACACCTACCCGTGAGCTCGCTTCTCAGATCGCGGACGTGACACGTACGGTTGCACGCACGACAGGGCACCGGACGGCGGTCGTATTTGGCGGTGTGGGGATCCAGGCCCAGGTATCTACGTTGCGTCGAGGAGTCGACGTCGTCATCGCGTGCCCAGGCCGGTTGCTCGACTTGCACTCTCGCAGAGCTGTCGATCTGTCTGGCGTCGAGATCGTGGTTCTCGATGAGGCGGATCGCATGCTCGACATGGGATTCTGGCCCGATGTACGGCGCATCCTCGCACTGCTTCCGGCGCGCCGTCAGAACCTGCTCTTTAGCGCGACGATGGCCGCCGAGGTAGTCAAGGTTGTCGATTCGGTGCTTACCGACCCGGTACGCGTCGAGGTGGCTCCGCCGAGCACCCCGGTCGAGCGGATCGGGCAATCGGTGTATCCCGTGTGCGGGACGCAGAAGACCGATCTGCTCGTTGAATTGCTCGCCGCTGAGCGCGATCGCACACGCACGCTCGTCTTCACCCGCACGAAGCACCGGGCTGACCGTCTGAGCAGACAACTGATCCGCCGTGGAATCATGAGCGAGGCGATTCACGGTGACCGCTCGCAGGGGCAGCGCGAACGCGCCCTCGAGGCGTTCCGTTCGGGGCGCTCGAAGGTGCTCGTCGCAACGGATGTCGTCTCCCGCGGCATCGATATCGATGGCATCGGCCGGGTCATCAATTACGACATGCCCAACACCACGGAAGACTACATTCACCGCATCGGCCGTACCGCGCGCGCGGGGGCGAGCGGTTTGGCTGTGAGCTTCCTTGCCGCCGAGGAACATGACACGTTGCTCGCGATCGAGCGGCACCTCGATACCGTGCTTGCGTGTGAGGATCTTGCGGGATTCGAGTACAAGGAGCGAACGCTTCCCGATCCGCGCAGGCATGAGGCCCGCGCCGTGGCGCACAGTGGCCGCAGCGGTCGCCGGGGCGGCAAGGGACGTGCGGGGAGGCGCGGCGGCCGGTAGTCTCGGCGAGACCGGCTCAGAATCAGCCGCGCAGTCCAGACGTACCTATCGTGCGGGCTTACTCCCCGTCAGCCGCGATCCCATCGAGCTTGAAGATGAAGCGCACGTCGCCTGTCGCGCCGTCCGGCTTGCCGAGGAACGTGTCGTACGCCTCCGCCGCTTCTTCCATCCGTGAGACGACCACCTCCCCAAGGTTCGACTCGTCGATCCCTTCTCCGAGTTTGGTGGAGATTTCGCTCAGCGCAAGCGTGGTGGTCGAGACGCCAGGGACCTTGGCGCCCGCAAGCGTGCCTCCGTCACGCACCGCGAGGAGTGCGTCGCGGAGCTGGCCGAGCATTCCGGGCAGCTCTTCGAGCGGCTCAAGCGCGTCCGCTGCCAGCACTATCCCGGAGCTTACGCCCTCGAGACCGCGCGCTGCGTCTGCCAGGCCGTCGCGGCTTGCCGTCAGGCCGGGCATGCGCTGCCCACCGGGCACGGGGCCTCCATCGCGCAGAGTCTCAAGCGCGACCGCAAGTGAGTTGAACTGACCCGGCAACGCGATAAGCGGAGCGGTGCCCGCAGCGAGCGCGTCGAGCGAGTCAGCGATCCGGGTGAGGCTTGAGGAAAGCTCAGTGAGCGCGCTACGGGTTCCAGTCAGGCCAAGCGGCATGCCCATCGCGTCGTCGCCGTCGCGCAACGCGGTGAGCATCTGCGACTGTGCGGATAGCCCGGTTGCTATCTCGACCGCCGCCGCGGTGTGGGTTGTGTCTGCGGACGCGTCGGCGAGCGCCCACGCGCTTGTCTCAAGTCCGGCGTTCGATGCGGCGATGGCGTCTAGGTACGCGATTTGCCCGTCGAGGAGTTCTACCATGCCGTCCACGTCCGCCTTCGTCTCCCGGACATCACCGCCGAGCGCCTTAATCGCGGCGGGAATCTCGGCTATAGGCCGGTGGTCGTGTCCGCGCAGTTGAGCGATGACAGAGTTGAGGTACGCGATCTGTGCGTCGAGCAGGTTGGCGAGTCCGGAAACGCCGGCGCCAAGATCGCGCGATCCCGCGGCGAGCCGTTCGAAACCAGCCGCCGCGTCTCCGATTCCGGCATACTGGGCGGGATCGATCCCATCTGCCATACCACCGAGGATGTGGTGATGTCCTTCCGACAGCTGCTTGAGGCCGCCGAGTCCGTCACGCAACTCGGCAAGTTGATCGGTCACCGAGAAATCGGGTGAACCTGCCATCTTCGGGAACACGGATACGACTATCGGTTCGATTTCGATGTCATCACCGGTCATCTCGATCACCACGGTGGTTTCGGGCTGCGGGAACGCCATGAATGTGTGGCTCACCGTGGAGCCGGAGACACTTACGATCTCCGCGTCAGCGACGATATCTGTAAAGCGCGTGCCGTCAACTTCGATCATGACCGGCGCGAGCATTGGCACCCAGTACTCGGCTTGTCCTGAGCGGATGAGGCCGTCGGCACCGGTGTAGGTGACTTCTTCTTCCACCCGAAGACGGTTGGTGACCGTCACCTCGATGCGGACCCGTCCGCTCGCGCCCGCAAGATCTCCTGGTGTTGTGCGTCGGCCATCGAGGTAGTAGACGGCGTCGATCTCGATGGGGAGTTGCTCTTGGGTCGTTGCGCGGTAGAAGAAGTCACGGCGGCTGTTGACGTCGAGGGTCCAGGTGACGCCGTCTGTGGACACGCGCGGCTCGAGCGAGTCTTCGAGCGCTTCCGGTGACGTGACGGTGCCAGGATCGAAAACCTCCACCGTTCCGTCGCCATCGACGCGCAACCAGTCGATCACGACCGTTTCGCGCGGCACCCCACTCGCATCGGCGACGACGTAGACCGTCTCGTCATCGTGGACGGTGAAGCCGGACGGTAACGCTCGGCCCGTCTCGGCTGAGGCGGG
>JAGXSG010000031.1 GCA_018333995.1 Clostridiales bacterium
CGCGAGGAACAAGCCGAGACCCATCCCGCCAAAACGGCGGGTGCTCGACATATCGAGCTGTGTGAAAGTCTCGAATAGACCGGGGATCCTCTCGGCAGGCATGCCGATTCCCTCGTCGGTCACGGTCACGGTCACCGACGAATCGCCACGCTCAGCCCGCACGCCAATCACTCCGCCATCAGGCGAGTACTTCGCGGCGTTGTCGAGCAAGATTTCCAGCACTCGGCGAAACCGCCGAGGGTCACAGGTGACCATCGGCATGTCGTCGGCGACGTCAACCACCACCTCGTGGATCGCCGAGACGGGCATCGCCGCCAGCGCCTCATCGATAAGCGCACGGATGTCAACGTTCTCGACATCAAGCGCGAGCAGTTCCGCTCGTATCTGAACCACATCAAGAAGCTGTTCGACGAGTCCTCGCATGCGCTCTGCGTTGACACGTACGTGACCAATCGCCGTGCCGACGTGTTCAGGGAGATCGTGCTTGCGGTTCGCGACATCGAGCAAGTCGGCATACCCGATGATGCTCGTCAGCGGAGTGCGAAGCTCGTGGGACACCACGGCAACGAAATCGGACTTGCTCTGTTCAAGCTCGCGTCGCTCGCTCACGTCCTGCTTCACGATCACCACGTGCCCAATCGCGCCATCATCATCAGGAACCCCTGAGATCGTCACCTCCTCGAGGTATGTGGTGCCGTCTTTTCTCCGGTTCGTGATCTCTCCGCTCCACGCTCTGCCTTCCTTGGCCACCCTCCAAGCGTCCGCGTAGAGATGTTCACGGTATCCTTCGCCCCCGTCGGCAAACAGGTCAGCTCCGACGGCCTCAAACACCGCGTATCCGGTAAGATCGGTGAAGGCGGGGTTTACCCACACGACACGACCGGCAACCGTTGCCAACGCGATCGCGTTGCCCGCTGACTCCAGAGCCGCAAGCTGCATAGCCGCCTGCTCACGACCCTCGACGACGAGCAATCCCACCGCCACGCGGTCGACAAGACGCCTCAGCGCACTCTGGCGATGGACTGTGAACGCGCGACGTTCGCACGATGCCACGCCGATGGCTCCCAGGGTGATCCCGTGAGCACGCAGCGGAAACGCCGCAAGCTCACGCACTCCCGCTTCGTCGAGCACCACGTGCCTCGCGAGTTCCTCGGGACTGACGATCACTACCGTGTCATGCGCGATCGCGTCTTTCACGGGGCAGATATCAAACGGCGACACCCCTGCGCCCGCACGCGTCAACTCCCCCCTGAGCCGACCCGCGACGCTGACAACCTCGATGTCGCCTGCGATGTCATCCGAGCGTAAAGCTACAAACGCAAGTGCGAACCCGAACTCGCTCACAAGTCGTTCGCACGCCACATCAAGGATCTCTCCGCGCGGGCGATCGAGCAGTACGGCAAGATCGATCCGCCCCACGGCGCGATCAACCGATGCCGCCAACACACGTTCGGTAACGTCGATTCCAAACAGTAAGACGCCCCCCGCGTGCTCGCCTGTGTTCGACGTCGTCGTCGCCGTCCACTCGAAAGTACGCGTCTCACCGCCCGCAATCCGCACGGGTCCGAGCCGTCCCGCAAGACCCTCTCCATTCCTGATGGACACCAGGTACTGGGTGGCTAGCGCACGCTCCTCATCAGGTACAAACGTATCGACAAAGTGCCTGCCCATAACGCTTTCGAATGTGTAGCCGGACTTGCGAGCAGCCCCCGGACTGAACATCGTGATACGGAGTTCCGGGTCGAGCCCGACGATGAACACATCGGCCGTATCCATCACCCGAGACGTGAACGACCGCTCCGCACGAAGTTCTTCTTCCCGCCGATGCCGCTCCGCCACCTCAACTCGTAACTCGTCAACGAGTTGCCTCTTGACCGCCATGTCCTCGTTCAAGGCAGCCATGGCGCTCTCAAACGCGGCGTTGCTCCGCTCGAGGTCGACGACCTTCTCCTCGAGCTTATTGACGAGCCGATCGTTGTACTCTCTGAGCACTTCGGTCTCATCGTCGAATCGCGGAGCACGAAACGAAAGATGTCCGTCCGCCGAGACCAGGCCCTCCACTGTTTCGAGCAACGCCGCCGCCTCGACCGGCTTGTGCAGGAAGCCGTTAACACCTAAGTCGAGAGCGAACTTCTTGTCCGCCGGATCGGTGTACGACGCGGTGCAGATTACGACAGGTACCGTTGAGAGCACACGATCGCTCTTCCACTCCCGCACCAACTGGTAACCGTCCATACGCGGCATGAGAATGTCACTGACCATCGCATCAGGGGTGTGCGAACGAGCCTTGACCAGCGCCTCGATTCCGTCAGCGGCCGTATCGACTTCATGACCGGCCGACACGAGCACCGCCGAGATGAGATACCTGCTCGCTTCATCGTCATCGACGATCAGCACACGCATGCCGCGCTCCCCGGTCGAAATGGACGGCTCGCTTTGCTCATGCGACTCACCTACTTGGGCAAATACGCCTCGACCTGTCCGACGAACACCTCAGGGTCGATTGGTTTGGAGATGTAGCCGTCACAGCCCGCTCTCAAGATCGCCTCCCGGTCGCCCTTCATCGAGTATGCGGTAAGTGCGACTATCGGCATCACTGGAGCGGGATCCGATTTGAGGATGCGTGTCGCCTCATAGCCATCCATGCGCGGGAGAAGCATGTCCATAAGAACGAGATCGGGCTGCTCGGCCCGCGCAACGCTCACGGCCTCCTCACCGTCGGTTGCGACGAGCACCTCGTGCCCACTCGATTCGAGCAAGAACTTCACCAAGTAGAGGTTTTGCGGGTCGTCTTCGGTCACGAGGATTCGTGCGCCCATGTGCCCTCCTCTTCGCAATGCGCATACCCAGAAACACTCTACACCACTAAGACCAGCCGGACCCTGCCGTCTGTCAGGAAGCGGCCGCTACACACGGTTCCTAGGTAGGGTGAACGTGAAGACCGATCCCGAGCCGTGGTTGCTCGTTAAGCTCACATCCCCGCCCATGAGTCGCGCCAGCCTGCGTGATATCGTCAGCCCGAGACCGGTCCCGCTTGGTGTCGTCTGCGACACACCCGACGACTGCTGAAACTCCTCGAACACAAGTTCATGCTCGTGCGGAAGTATGCCTGGACCCGTGTCCGTCACGTGCACATCGACTGTTTCTGAGCCAGCAACTACCTTAACCTTCACTGATCCCTCATCCGTGAACTTGACGCCATTTCCCACGAGGTTGAAGAGAATCTGCTGGGTTTTGAGTTTATCGGCGAACCCGGCGACACCGACATCGGGACAGTCGGCGTGCAGCTCAAGACCCTTACCTTCGGCATCTGACCTCAGCGTCTCGACCACGAAGCGGACCACCTCACACAAATCGAAGGAAGCGGCCTCAAGGTGAACCTGGCCAGATTCAATCCTCGAGAGGTCGAGCACGTCGTTAATGAGCGCGAGCAGATGGTTGCCGGACCGGTTGATCATGCGGATCTGGCTCTCCTGTTCCGGCTCGAGCGCGCCGGCGAGTCCTTGCAACAGCACACCGGAAAACCCGATGATCGAATTGAGCGGTGTCCGAAGCTCGTGACTCATGCTCGCGAGGAACTGGCTCTTCACCTGTGTCGCCCGTTGCAGTTCTTCGTTCGCCAGAAGCAGTTCCCGGGTGCGCTCCTCGACAAGCTCCTCAAGATGCTGCCGATGAAGCGCGAGTTCAGCCTCGACCTTAACGCGCTCAGTGATGTCAACGATAACCGCAACGCGCTCCTTCGGAGCTCCCGGCACGGTGTCGAGCGCCGCGGTGTGCACGACGACCTCGCGCGATTGGCCACCCTTCGTCATCCGGCTAGCCTGGAACTGCGCAGGCGCGGCCGCCCAGTCAGGTGCCCCCAATCCGCCAACATGCTCGCTCCACTCCTCGCGCGGCACGATTGGATTCGGTTTGCCGAGCACCTCTTCAGCGCTCCATCCAAACACTGTCTCAGCCGCCGGATTCCACACCGTGATGGCGCCGTCGGCATCACTCACGACGATCGGCACGGGTGAGGTCTCGATGATCGTAGCCAGACGAGCGCGCGCGCGTTCAAGCGCGCGCGTCGACTCAAGCACCGCCGTGACATCGTCTGCGACCACGAGTTCCGCCCGGCGCCACTCCCACTCAATCACATGAGACGTGATCTCAACGTCGATGACTCTTCCGTCAGAGGTCACATGTCTCCACATGCCAGCCCTTTCGAACCCCTCGCCTACCTGCGCGACGTTCGCCAAGAACCGGTCGATGTCATCCGGAGGCCGAATATCGGTGATCGCCTTTGCGAGAAACTCGTCCCTGCTGTAGCCGTACTGCGCGATGGCCGCATCGTTGACAGCGAGGAACCTTAGGGTCTCGAGGTCGTACACCCACATCGGACGTGGCGCCGAGATAAACAGGTCTCGATAACGCCGCTCACTCTCTTCGAGCCGCGCCGTCATCTCGGCCCTCTGCTGTGCAGCAGCAAGACGCTCAAGCCCGGTCGCCAGATCGGTGCCGAGGCGCTCGAGCGCAACCGTCTCCGCTGGTCCAAACGCGTTCGACTCGGCCGAAAACACACACAGCGCAAGTACCTCGGTGTCATTCCTCGAGACAGGGATCGCCACGAGAGAGCGTACTCCCGCCTCGCTGAGAGCTTTCCATCTCGATCCGGCCGTGTGCGCCTGCACGTCGTTTTCGACGATGAGCTCCGAACCGGTGAGCACCTGCCACACCGGGCATCGCATCTCGCCACACGCATCCTGATCGGTCGATTCAAGATGCGCGATCGCCTCAGCGCGGTACGCCGCCACAACTCCGACAGCGCCGTGTGACTCGAGAGCCCCTACCCACGCGCCCGTGAAGCCACCTACCGTCACAGCGCGCTCACACACCAACTCGAGGAGTTCCCGATCGTCCTCTACGCTGATAAGTAACGTGGCGGTCTCTCTGAGCAGCGCGTGAATCCGGTCGAGCCGTTCGCTCAGAACCCTCTCGCGCACTAACGCTGATGCCGCCCTGCCGAGAAGCCCCCTGACGATCAGGTAGAGCACTGCCGAAGTCACCGCTACGTACGCAAGTCCCTTAACCGTCTGAAGCTGCGGGAGACGATCAGCGCCGAACAGCAGGAGGGCCGCCCGGTCCGAAGCAATGATCCACACCGTGGCCACGACCGCGTAGCCTCCGGCGACCAAGAGGGCAGCCCTTCTCAGCGAGCGCACGACGCCACCTTCGCATCACCCTTCCGCAACCGCGGCACACCTCTTCTACCCCATACTACCCGGGTTTTTCGACGAGAGCGCCCGAAACGTCTCCTCTCCGGCGTCAGTCACTCCCATCGAATCCGGCTTGATGGCTGCGAGCACCGCGGCGAGATCGGCAGGCAACGGGTCGAGAAACTCGAGACTCTCACCTGTGACAGGGTGATCGAGGGAGAGGCGGTACGCGTGCAAGAACTGCCTGCTAAGACCCTTGTCCGCACGAGGCTTTCTGCGTCCGTAGAGCTGGTCTCCGACCACCGGATGATGCGTGTAGGCCATGTGAACACGGATCTGATGCGTGCGACCCGTGTACAGCTTGCACTCGACTAAGGTGTACCCGTCGTCGTCACGAGCGGCCATGAATCGTTCAAGTACCCTAAACGTGGTCACTGCCTGCCGAGAGCCGGGAGACTCGACCACCGCCATCCGCATCCGGTCCTTTGAATCCCGTCCGAGCGGAGCGTCGATCAATCCGCTGTCGGGTGCGATGTATCCGTGAACGAGCGCCAGATACCGGCGATCGATCGCGCGTACCTTGATCAACTCGGAAAGCGCGGCCTGAACGGCGTCGCTCTTGGCGACCATCATGAGTCCGGTCGTGTCCTTATCGAGCCGATGCACGATTCCTGGTCTGTCATCACCTTGCAGGGTGCCCAACCCTCCTCCGCAGTGCGCGAGAAGCGCGTGCACGAGTGTGCCGGTCCAGTTGCCGTACGCCGGATGAACGACCAACCCCGCCTGCTTGGAGAGAACGATCATGTGCTCGTCCTCGTAGCGGATGTCAAGCGGGATGTCTTCCGGAATGAGGTCGCACTCCTCGGATAGCGGAACGTTCACGGCGACTCGCTCGCCCACCTCAAGAATGTGACTCTTGCGGACCGCTGTCCCGTCGACAAGAACGTGACCGTCTTCAACGAGACGGGCCGCCGCCGAGCGCGAATGCGCGTTTCCGGTCTCGCTCAGGTAAACGTCGATACGCTTCCCCGCGGCATCAGCCCCTACCACGAGCTCGCCACGGTTGAAACTCATCGGTCCGGCTCCCCGGATGTCCCAGTTTCTTCCACGAGGCCGTCACCGGGGTGATCTGGGCTGCCCTGTGGCTGGTCACCCTCTGCATGGTCCTCGCGCTCATCGATCGGAGCCAATAGCGCCCACACGAACAGCCCTGCCGCTCCCGTCACCAGCGCGGTATCGGCGATGTTGAACACCGGGAAGTTCCGGAAATCGAAGAAGTCGGTCACCCTCCCGGCTACGACCCGATCGATCAGGTTGCCTATCGCTCCACCGGTTACGAGCGCAAGCGACGAGACGAGCACCAAGCCGGACGGCCGAGCACGCCAGCAGTACACACCAATCGCGGCAAGAACGAGCACGGTGGTCGTGATGAACAGTGAGCGTTGTCCCGGCATGAGGCCAAACGCGGCTCCTGTGTTGCGGATGTACGTGAGGTGAAACACGCCTTCGATCAACGGAATCGACTGAGCCGGGTCCAGAATGGCCCGGATCACGTACTTGGTCAGCTGATCGATGGCGAGGACGGCTGCGGCCACCGCTCCGAAGAGCGCGACCGGCCGACGGGCCTCTAGCGCGATTCCTCGGCGGATTTGCATATGATGCACAAGGTAGCGGTGGGCATTGCTTCGAGACGTGCTCCCGGTATCTCAACACCGCACTGTTCGCACATGCCGTAGGAGCCTTGGTCCATGCGCGCAAGCGCGTGACGCACCACCGCAAGCGAGTCGCGGACGTTTTCCTCAAGGGACAAATCGAGTTCGCGATCGAACGTGGCCGAGCCTTGGTCGGCCATATGGTCACGGTAGTTGTTCTCACCGCTCGCTTCGGAGAGCGCCTCGTGTCCCTCTCGCTCGATCGTCTCGACTTGAGTCTGCAGCCGAGCGAGTTGGGACTCGAGGTGCTCGCGTAAACTATGCCGTGTCGTCTCGTCCATCACTGTACCGCTTTGCTCTCAGATCCCTATCGCAAGGGCGCCCGGAGCACCGGACGCCCGTCAGTCCTGCTTCAGAGTATACCATTCAGGCCCGAGCCGCCGGGTTCAGGCCGTCCCTCGCACAAAGCTCACCCGAAACGAATCGCGGCCAGAGTGCGCGTCATGCGATAGCGGCGAGCACCGAGGCGCACCGGGCGCAAACCTCAGGAAAGACACCGTCCGAGCCAAGCTCCCGGTGATTCCAGCACCTCGGACACTTCTGGCCCGCGGCACGCGTGATGACCACGTGAATAGGTGCGCCCTCCTCGGCTCCGATGATCTCGACATCAGAGACTATGAACATATCGGCAAGGGACCTCTCACCGCGGCCGCGGAGCACCTCGGCGTACGTTGGCGCCACAGAAAGCGCGACTGACGCTTCCTGGCTCTTGCCAACAACCTTCGCGTTTCGCGCGTCTTCAAGCGCCTTGGTAACCGCGTCGCGAACCTCCAGCACTACTCCGTACGCGCTACGCAAGCCAACGGCCTCATCGGCGGGGACCGTACGCACCGGCCAGCCGGCGAGGTGCACGCTCACCGACTCGCCCCGAAGCGCCTCAGGTGTGAAACGCCAGACCTCCTCAGCGGTAAACGCGAGAATCGGCGCGACGAGGCGCACGAGGTCTACAAGCACAGCCGCAAGAACCGTCTGTGCGCTGCGGCGCGAAGGTGAGTCACTACCGTCTGAGTAGAGGCGGTCCTTTATGACGTCAAGGTAGAAAGAGGAAAGATCGGTCACACAGTACCCGTGGACCGCATGGAAGACCTGGTGAAACCTCCAAGAATCGTACGCGACAGTAACCTTCGCAACGAGATCTGAGAGCGTGACGAGCGCGTACCGGTCGATCTCGGGCATATCCGCCCACTCAACCGTCATCTCAGGTTCGAAATCATACAGGTTAGACAGGAGGAACCTGAACGTGTTCCGGATGCGGCGATACGCCTCGCTCGTTCGATCGAGGATCTCCTCAGAAACCGAGATGTCCTGACCGTAATCGGCGGAGGAGGCCCAGAGGCGGATGATGTCGGCGCCGGACTTCGCGACCACGTCGAGTGGAGAAACCACGTTGCCAAGCGACTTAGACATTTTCCTGCCGTCGCCGTCGACGATGAACCCGTGCGTGAGCACCCGCTCGTAGGGAGGTGCGTCGTACGCCCCGACGCTCGTCAGCAACGCTGATTGGAACCAGCCCCTGTGCTGATCGGAACCCTCAAGGTAAAGTTCAGCTGGACGGTGGAGTTCGGGGCGGACGTCGAGCACGCTCGTGTGGCTCACGCCGCTCTCCCACCACACGTCGACGATGTCGTCTTCGGGCACGAGCTTCGTGCCGCCGCAGCGTCCACAGACGGTGTTCTCGGGCAGGTATTCGGCTGGGTCCTTCACGAACCACGCGTCAGCGCCCTCGTTCTCGAAGAGCGCGATGACCGCGTCGAATGTCGCTTCGGTCGCGACCGTCTCGCCGCACGAGGCGCAGGTGAAGACGGGAATCGGCACACCCCACGCACGCTGGCGGCTGATGCACCAGTCGGGGCGGTCGGAAACCATCGCTGAGATGCGATTGACCGACCAGCCCGGAATCCACTCGACCTGCCCGATCGCCTCCATCGCGCCCTCGCGGAGTGGACGGACGCCCTCAGCGGCGCTGTCCATGCTCACGAACCACTGCTCGGTCGCGCGGAAGATGACCGGCTGCTTGCAGCGCCAGCAGTGCGGATAGCTGTGCTGGACCCTGGTCGCGGCGAGCAAGGCACCGCGCCCGGTGAGCCACTCGATGATGCGCGGGTTGGCGTCGTGCACGCTCATGCCCTCGAACGGCCCGCCGCCCGGGTCGAACACGCCGTCGTCGTCGACGGGCATCGGCATCGGAAGCCCGTGGCGCACGCCCATGAGGTAGTCCTCGTCGCCGTGACCAGGCGCGGTGTGCACGGCGCCGGTGCCCGTCGACAGGTCGACGTGCTCGCCGGTGATGATGACGCCCTCGACACCGTCGTGGATGGGCTGCGCGTACGTCGCGCCAGCAAGCTCCGAGCCCTTCACACGCGGCCCGACGACCTCCCACGAGCCCTCAACCCAGCCAGCCACCAGCGCGACGGCCTCGACGAGCTCCTCGGCAAGCACGTAGACGCGCCCCTCGCGCTTGACACCCACGTAGTCGGCACCCTCGGCGAGCGTGACCGCGACGTTTGCGGGAAGCGTCCACGGGGTCGTCGTCCAGATGAGCGCGCTCACGTCGCCCTCCGCGTCCCAAGGCGTGGCCGAGGTCATGCGGAACGCGACGTAGATGGAGTTCGAGGTCACGTCGGCGTACTCGATCTCCGCCTCGGCAAGCGCAGTGTGGCAGCGGATGCACCAGTGGATGGGCTTGGAGCCCTTGTAGATCATGCCACGGTTGTACATCTCCTTGAAGATACGCACGTTGCCGGCCTCGTAGGTGGGGTTGAGCGTGAGGTACGGGTTCTCGAAATCGCCCACCACACCAAGACGGCGGAACTCCTCGGCCTGTACGCCCACAAACTTCATCGCGTAGTCGCGACAGAGCTCGCGGAGCTTGGCCTGGGAGATCTTCGCCATCTTCTCGGGGCCAAGATTCTTCTCGACCTGGTGCTCTATGGGCTGGCCGTGGCAATCCCAGCCGGGAACGTACGGCGAGTAGTATCCGCGCATCGTCTTGTACTTCACGATGAGGTCTTTGAACACCTTGTTAAACGCCGTCCCCATATGGATGTGACCGTTAGCGTACGGGGGACCGTCATGGAGGATAAATGGCTCGCCGTCCCGGTTGGCCGCGACTGCTCGGCCGTGAAGATCGATCTCGTCCCAAAATGCGATCCACTCCGGCTCCCTTTGAGCAAGGTTCGCCCGCATCGGAAAACCGGTCACCGGCAGATTCATCGTCTGCTTGTAATCCACTTCACTCCTCGTAGTGTTCAGAAATAGTCCGCACGGAGCGGTGGCGCCTCGCCTAGTCGATCTCCTCGATGTCGAGGTCATCTTCCCGCTCGCCGAGCGAATCGAACGACACCATAGGATACTCGCGCGGCTCGGCAAGTTCGAGATCGGGTGGCAAGTCGGGGCTCTTAGTCTCCCCAAGCATGACGCCGCTCACGAAACCGGGCGTCGCGGCTTCTGCGGCAACGGCGGCCGCGGCCGCGGCCGGCATGGCCATGGTAGCGCCAGGACGTTCGCGCTTCCCCATCTCGGGCGCTGCCGATGGCAACGGCTCCGGCATCACTGCGCCTCGTCCGTCGAACGCCGCCGTAGCGGAGTCTGAAACGACCTCTACCGCCGAGATTACCCCCGCCTCGGTCACACCCGCGAGCACGCTGATGTCTTCTGGGAGCGTGATCTCGGTCACGCCCCTCAAGTGGGCCTCGAGCATGGCTGTGAATCGGCTCCGGAACTCCTCCTCGGCCTGTTTGATTCGCACGAGTTCACCGGCGACACTCTGCTTGCTCGTGAGTGCGTTGTGGATTATCTCCTTGGCCTTGACCTCCGCGTCCTTCAGGATCGCATCGGCCTCCTCGCGCGCTTTGCCCACGATGTCCTCGGCGGAACGCTGAGCCGCGAGCATCGTGTTATGGAGAGTGCGCTCCATCTCCTGGTAGGTCTTGACCTTCTCAGTCGCTGCCTCGAGTCTCTCGCTCATGTCGATGTTCTCTTTGAAGAGGCGCTCGAACTCATCGGCGACTTGATCGAGAAAGCCGTCCACCTCCTCCTCACTGTAACCGCGGAGGGAGTGCCGGAACTCCTTGTGATGGATATCAAGCGGTGTGAGCTTCATCTGGGGCGCCCCTTCCTACAGGCCGAGCGTTTGCACGAGCCGGACAAGCACAGGCTGGATCAGATAGCGCAAGACGACGAGCGCTATGAGTGGTGAGAAGTCGATCGGACCCGCAGCCGGGACGATCCTGCGAAATATCCCAATGTAGGGCTCGGCGAGCGAACCGATCACGCGGTAGATGTCGGCGAACACGCCATCGCGGATCGGAAACCACGACATGATGACGTAGATGAAGATCAGCAGTGAGTAGAAATCAAGAACGCTGCTAACAATGGACGCGAGATTCACGTGCCCAGCTCCTTTGCGCGCACGACCGCGGCGGTGACGGCGGCTAAGACCGCGCTCCGTACCCCGCCCGATTCGAGCGCCTCGATGCCTGCAATGGTGGTGCCGCCCGGACTAGCCACCCCGTCTATCACCTGTTCAGGTTGTTGTCCGGTCGTTTCGATGAGCGCGGCGGTGCCGGCGACAGTCTTTAGCGCGAGCCGTCTGGCGACTTTAGCGGGCAATCCGTGATGTATGCCTGCCCTCGCGAGCGCGTCGATGAAGAGCGCCACGTACGCCGGTCCCGAACCAGAAAGCGCGGTGGCCGCGTCTTGATGGCGCTCATCGAGCACGACGGCGTCACCAAGCGACGAGAAGACCTCACACACCAAGCCGACTTGCTCAGGGCGTGCGCTGGAACCGCCGCTCACAACGCTCATGCCCTTGCCCACGATCGCGGGGGTGTTGGGCATGACCCGGACCACGGCCGTTCCGGGTGGCAGCAACATCTCAAGGCGCGCGCAGGAAACACCCGCGGCGATCGACACGACAAGCGCATCAGTGATGTGCGAGGCGAGCCCGGCAACAACCTCACCGATGACCTGAGGCTTGACCGCCAAGATGATGAGCTGCGCCCGGGAAAGCGTGGTGTTCGCCTCGGCCATACACACAACGCCGAGGGTGGACTCCAGGATCTCTCGGCGCGCCGCGTCCGGCTCAACCACCATCACCTCAGCGGGGACGTAAAACCCCGCGCCGATGAAACCGGCAACGATCGCCTCGCCCATCCGTCCGCCGCCAACCACGATGAGAGGGATGCTGGTGTCGGTGCTCTTGGCCACCTGGGTCACTCCATCGTGAACAGGCCAGTGTCGCGCAACCGGCGCCTGTCCTCGGCGGAGACATCGACGTTGGCTGGCGTGAGCATGAAGACCTTGTCGGAGACCTTCTGCAATCCTCCGTCGAGTCCGTACGTGAGTCCGCTCGCAAAATCGAGTACGCGCTTTGCCAGATCGGGCTTGGTCGCCGACATGTTCATTATCACAGGCGTGCCTGACTTGAACTTATCTGCGATTGCCTGCGCTTCAGTGAAGCTCTTCGGCTCCACAATCGCCATCTTGAGCTGAGGCCTCATCGCCGAGACCTCGCCTCCAGCAGGAACGCTTCGCAGCGGTGTTGCGTCACGTGCACGGCCGATGTCCGGCTCGCGCGAGAGTCGCTTGACCGACGTGGAAGCGGGCGTCGCGTACGGGGAGCTGTAACCGTCCCGTCCGTAGGATGCGTCCGAGCGCCGCGGCTCGTCGGTTTCGCCATCGTAGTCATCGTTCTCGTCGTCGTACTCCTCGTCCCAGTCGTCCTCGAGACCGAGGCGTACCTTGATGCGTTGCCACAGGCCCACGTCGCATCTCCTTGCCTGCCGAAACGTGCATGACAGCGCACCGCAACGGGTGCGTGCGACTCAGCTATCGGCCGAAGATCGCACTCCCGACGCGCACAATTGTCGCGCCCTCTTCCACCGCCACACGGAAGTCGCCCGACATGCCCATCGAAAGCTCATCTAACTCTACCCCATCGAGCCGCGTCGCGTGTAGAGAATCGCGCAGTTCGCGCAGTTCGCGAAAGACCCAGCGAACGTCCTCGGCCCGGCCGAGCGGCGCCATCGTCATCAACCCGCGCACCTCGATGAAGTCCATGCGGGAAGCCTCGGCGAGCGCCTCATGCACGTCGCAAGGGTCAAACCCGTGCTTTGAATCCTCGCCTGAGACGTTGACTTGCAGCAACACCGGCTGGACCACCCCCGCTTCAGCCGCGCGCCGGTCTATCGTCTCGAGCAACCGGTACGAATCGACCGAGTGGATGAGCGACGCACGCCCGACGATGTCTTTGACCTTGTTCGTCTGAAGTGTTCCGATGAAGTGCCAGCGCACGTCCGGAAAGAGTCCTCGCTTGCCGAGAAACTCCTGCACACGGTTCTCGCCAAAATCGGCCACTCCCGCGGAGACCGCCTCACGGATCTCTTGCACGCCTACGGTCTTGGTAACCGCAACAATGGTGATTCCGCTCGGATCACGTCCACTCGCGTCCGCGGCGTCCGCGATGTGTCTGCGAACAGCCTCGTATCGAGCCGCAACGAAACCCATGGATCAGTCGGTCTCTTCGTCGATGGGTTGAAGCGCGTCGAAATCGCCCGTGATGAGATAGGCGATCCGCTCGCCGATATCGACGGCATTGTCAGCGATGCGCTCAAGATACCGGCTCGCGAGCACCATCGAAGACGCCCACTCAATATCCTCCTCGTCGTGCAGACGGGCGAGTTCGCGGAAGAACTGCTTGTAGAGGTGATCGATGGGCTCGTCGAGATCTTGCAGCTTGCGTGCGAGTTCGAGGTCGTTCGTCTCGAGCGCCTCGCACGTCGCCTCGAGCACCCGGTAGACAAGATTTCCCTGCGCCTGGATGAGGTCGTACAGAGTCTGGGGGCCTCTGCGCCCTGCGGTCCGCTTGGCGGCTCTCGCAATGTTGACAGCAAGATCGGCCATTCGCTCAAGGTGAAGAGCGATATAGGTGAGTGAGTGCAATAGCCGCAAGTCGCGAGCTACCGGAAACTGGGTGGCTATGACTTCGAGAGCACGTTCCTCCACAGACTGGGTGCGACGATCGATCTCCTCATCACCATCAACAACGGACTGCGCAAGATCCACATCACCCGTCACGAGTGAGCTCACCGAGTCGCGCGTGCGAGCGGTCACGGCACGTCCGATGGACAACACCTCGATCTTGAGATCTTTCAGTTCCTGCCTGAACTGCTCACGCATCGCGACGAGTCAACTCCTCACGGTTATCGGATTGGTCACTTTACTGCCGAATCTGACCCAGTATAGCGCTCAAGCAGCGCCAAATGACTCACGAAACACCGGGTTCACGAAGGTTTAACCATATCCGCGGCCATTCGTACGCGCTGCTGCTACGCAACTCCTTCGACGATCACCCTTGATTCAATATCGCGAGCGCCCCATGTCGCCCCGTCGTTTCCGCGGCCCGGTACGAAAAAAACCGGGCCGGATGATGTTGCGTACACACGCCAACTCCTGAGATACACGAATCCTCGACACCGGCCGCCGTGAGACTCTCATTGACTGCGGCTCCCAAGTCGAGCCTCGTGCCATGTCCGATCTCTGACACGAAACACGCTCGGAAGCGTGCCCGCAGCGGTTCATCAACCTCGTAGCAACATCCTCCAATGTGCGGGCCGATGTAGGCGAGAAGATCGGACGTCTCACACCCGGCTTTTGCCGCGAGCAAAACGGCCGTCCGGCCGGACAAGAGCTCCAGTGTCCCCTTCCACCCCGCGTGCACGACCGCGACCATAGGCACGCGCTTGCGCGCGACCAAGATCACCGGCACACAATCGGCGTACATCATGAGAAGCGGCGTATCCGGGACGTGCGTGATGATCGCATCCGTCGCCGAGAAGGGCGGCGTGCCCGCTGACGCGCGCGCACCGGTTCCCGCGTCGCTCGGCTGGGCGTGGGCGATGACGGAGCCGTGCACCTGCTGGGCGGTCACCACACGATCCGCAAACCCCGCGCACCCAAGCGCGTCTAGCAGGCGCACCCTGTTAGCGTCGACCGCAAGCGGATCGTCGCCTACGTGTGCCGCGAGATTGAGGGAGGCGTATGGCGGTTTGCTCACCCCTCCTGTTCGCTCGCTAAACGCGACAACGATACCGTCCGACTCCCGCAACGCCACATCCGTGTACAAGACCAGGCCGTCTCGTTCGATCCGCTCAAGCGAGGGCGCAAGGCGTGTGCCGTCATGAGGCGTCACAGTCAAACCTCCTCGGTGAAGTCGGGGTGAGCGCGGAATCCTCGGAAAGAAATGGTAGATGCGACCAGTTTAGGGCACACTCATTGTAGCCGAGCCGCCCCATGACTCGGATCATTTCGACTGCTCTGGGAGGGGGTGAACAATGAAGCGGTCGTCTATCACCGCGGCTGTGGTCGTCTTCGCAGGCACCCTAGCCGCCTCCCCGGCCCTCGCACAGGACTACTACGACGACCCGTTCGGACCGATGTTCGGCGGGTTGTTCCTGTTGTGCTGGGGCAGCATGCTGCTCATCGGTCTCACACTGTTCGCTTTTAACGTATGGATGTTCATCGACGCGCTTTCGCGGAACGAGTACGAGTACCCTGGATCAACAGGTAGCAGCAAGACTCTTTGGGTGGTCTTGCTCGGGATCGGCTTTCTCGTCGGCTTTGGCTGGATAGTAGCCGCGGTCTACTTCTTCACGGTATATCGCAAGATCAAGCGCGGTTCCCTGGCGCCTCCGGTCGGTGGACCGCACCCCCAGGCTTATACTCCAGCCGCGCCACCTGCACCACCTGCACCGCCCGCGCCACCTGCACCACCCGAGCCGCCTGTTCCACCCGCTCCACCCGCTCCGCCCGAGCCGCCACCCAAGGACTCGGCGTAAGAGCAATCCGCACCGTCGAAAGGGAGGCCCGCCGAAACGCAGACGGGTCTCCTTTGATTTCGCCGGACACGTAAGACCCCGGAAGCCACGGGGTCTCACCGCCGTGACTCCCGGGGTCAAACCGGGAACTGAGCCGGACAGAAACCTAAAACGAACGCTTCTTCAGAAATGCGGGAATGTCGAGCTCTTCTTCGGCGAGCGGTTCGAAGGTGGGAAGCGAGGGCCTATCGTCCAACGCGCCTTCGAACTCCATGGATTCTTGCTTGCGGCGGCGTCCCTCAAAACCTGTCGCAATGACCGTCACCCGGATCTGATCCATCATCGAGTCGTCAATAACCGCGCCAAAGATGATGTTGGCGTCAGGATGTCCCGCAGCGGCAACCACCTCCGCGGCCTCGTTGACCTCGAACAAGCCAAGGTCTGAACCGCCTGCAATCGACAGAAGAATGCCGTGCGCGCCTTCGATGCTGGATTCCAGGAGCGGACTGGAGATCGCCGCCTTCGCCGCATCGTGGGCGCGGTTGTCGCCAGCGGCAAGACCGATCCCCATGAGCGCTGAACCAGCGTCGGCCATGATGGTGCGCACATCGGCAAAGTCAAGGTTGATGAGACCAGGCACTGTGATGAGGTCAGTGATGCCCTGGGTGCCTTGGCGCAGGATGTCGTCGGCCACCCGGAACGCGTCGAGGATCGACGTCTTTTTCTCGGCGACCTGAAGAAGACGGTCGTTGGGGATGACGATGAGTGTGTCGACGACCTCGCGCAGGCGCTTGATGCCTTCCTCCGCCTGCAGGGCACGCTTGCGGCCTTCAAAAGCGAACGGACGTGTCACGACACCGACGGTGAGCGCGCCTATCTCGTCTTTGGCGATCTGAGCGATGATAGGCGCTCCGCCGGTACCGGTACCGCCGCCCTCACCCGCCGTGATGAAGACCATGTCCGCGCCCTGCAAAGCTTCCTTGATCTCAGCGCGGTTCTCATCGGCGGCTTGCAGCCCGACATCAGGATCCGCACCAGCACCCAGACCCTTGGTCAGGCCCACTCCAATGTGAACCTTGTAGTCAGCGTCAGACATCAGGAGCGCTTGGGCGTCCGTGTTCACCGCGATGAACTCGACGCCCTTGACACCGGCTTCAACCATACGGTTCACGGCGTTAGTTCCGCCGCCGCCGACGCCGACGACCTTGATGACAGCGAGGTAGTTCGCGCCAGTCTCGAGCATGTCTCCCCTCCCGGGTCGATAGTGCCGTCTTTACTCTCAACCTATACTTTACGGTAATTGTCCAGCGATAACGCTCAATCTTCGCATAAACGTTATGGTATGTGCAAGTGTTGATTTCAAGTTGATCTCAACTGTGGCCCCAGGCGCCTGACTCACTGCTTGCCTCACTCCGCTAACCTAAGCCGTTTCGCGCTGACGATACGCTGTGCGAGGAGCGGCGGCCATAGCGCGAAGATCGCCTACCGGGGAGTCTCGAGACCGCGCCACGTGGGGCGCTCGGGGGTGCGAACATCGATGTAGACAGCAGCTCCCTGCTGCTCAAGGAGTATACGCCTCGCAACGGTGTCCTTCAGGTCGAGATCGTCAGCGGAACCGACCAAGACCTCGACATCATCTACGGTGATGAGCGCGGTCCTGTCCACCGAAGGCGCCGATATCGCACGCACCATGCCGCGCAGTTCTGATGACAACCCCGAAAGAATGGTAAGCACGTTGACGGCCACTGGGTCAGCCAGCGTCTCTCCTGCGACAGGCTCGACTCCATCTAGATCACGGATCACAACCCGCGCATCTTCCGGGTCGGGAACGCCGGAGGAGATCACGAAACCCGACGCGTCGACAAGCCATAGCACAGCTTCACCCGTATCGACGTATGCGACCGGGGTGCGCTCAGTAATGGTGATCCTCACCGCGTCGGGAAACGAACGAGAGATTTCCACCCGCTCGATCCACGGGTTCTCAAGCAGGCGATCCTCGATTTCGTTCACGGGAAGACGGAGCAGTGTAGCGTCTTCGGGCACTCCGGCCGCAGCGTGAACCTCATCTTCACTGAGGTTCACGATTCCATCGACGAGCACGCGGTTGACCGGTAGAGCATCTGACCGGTAGATCGTTACCGCGCCAAAAGCTACCGCCCCCAGCAGCAGCACACCACCGAGAGCGCGAATCAGGGCCGTTCGCCGTTGACGCACAAGTCGCTGCTCCCGCGCCGCTCTCTTTGGATCACGCCTGCGTGTACTGGGTTTCGACTTTTTGCCTCGATCCTCGACCTCATGTTCAGGTCGATGCTTCTTATGAGCGTTCCCCTGAGCACGCGACCCGCCGTCGCGAACTCTCTCCTGCGTGATTACGACGCGCTTACGCTTCCGTCCGTCTCCCGAGGAACCTGATCTCCGCTTCGAGTTCGATGCCATATGTCTGACTCACCGCCTCCCGGATCTCGCTGATGAGACCGAGCACGTCGGCGGCCCGGGCGTCTCCGGTGTTGATGATGAAGTTGGCGTGGATTTCCGAGACCTGCGCCCCGCCTCTGTACCTGCCTTTGAACCCACACGCCTCAATCAGTCGACCGGCAGAGTCTCCCTGAGGATTCTTAAACACACTCCCCGCGTTAGCAGTTCCGACGGGCTGAGTCGCTCTCCTTGCCGTCAGGCACGCGTCAGTAACCCTTCTGACGGTTTCGCGGTCAGCTTCATGAAGACGAAGTTCGGACTCGACGACTACGCCTCGCGACACCAGATCCGTCGATCGGTACCCCCACTCGATCTCGCGGTGATGAAACGAGCGCAAACCGACTCCGGGAACCCACAACGTGACCGTGTCAACGAGCGAGCCGATCCACGCGTCGCGAGAGCCTGCGTTCATCGCAAGCGCGCCTCCCACAGTCCCAGGGATTCCCGCCGCGAACTCGAGCCCGCCAAGCCCCCGCGAATATGCGTCTCTGACGATCGCCGCGAGCACGACCCCCGATCCGGTCCTGATTCGATCGCCCTCCACACGATGCCGCTTGAACTCGCGACCAAGGACTATGACCGCTCCGTCATAGCCTTCATCTGAAGCGAGCACGTTACTGCCTCTGCCCAGAACCGTCCACTCGATCCCCTCCTCGCTAAGGATATCGAGGGCCTTGCCTATTGAGGAAAGGGTGTCGCACTCGATGTATAGCGCCGCGGGTCCGCCGATTCGGTACGTCGTACGCCGAGCGAGCGGCTCATCCCTGCGGACAATGCCCGTCACAGCCGTCGAGAGACGATCGCTGGCGCGACGCACGCTCACCCGCTTCCCCTCTCTACGCCGAGCGCCTCGACGATCTGCGGTCCGAGCGCCGTCACGTCACCCGCGCCGAGCGTCAACACCAGATCGCCGGCGCGCGCTCTACCGCTCACGTACGGAACGACCTCTCGCCGATGAGGGAAGTATGCCACTCTCGGCCGATTGTCCTGATCGAGTATCGCGTCGACTATCGTCTTACCGGTGACGCCCGGTATCGGCGTCTCTCCCGCACTGTACACATCCATCATCACGACCGCGTCGGCGTCATCAAACGCACAGCCAAACTCCTCCCCGAGCGCGGCGGTCCGGGAGTATCGATGCGGCTGGAAGACCGCCCAAACCCGCCGATAGCCCAGCGATCGCGCCGCGGCGAGCGTGGCGCGAACCTCCGTCGGGTGGTGTGCGTAGTCGTCAACCACAGTCACTCCCCCGACCAAACCGACCTCGTCAAACCTTCGCTTCACACCTCGAAACTCCGCGAGCGCATCCGCGGCGGCTTGCACATCAACGCCAAGTACGTGTGCCACAGCGAGCGCGCCCGTCGCGTTTATCACGTTGTGCTCGCCGGGAACAGCGATAGACGCATGTACCCGTACGCCAGTGGGCAACGTGAACGAGAAGCGATACCCGCGACCGGCCGCCTCAAGCGAATCACACCTCACATCGCACTCGTGACCTCGACCGTACGTCACCATCTGAACACCTGAGCGACGCGCAATATCCATAGCACGAGGGTCATCCCCGCACACGACCACGCACCCGGCCGCCGCCGTCTTGGCGACGAATTGCTGAAACGTCTCTTCCACAGCCGCCAAGGTCCCGTAGTGATCGAGATGATCGGCTTCAACGTTGGTGAGGAGCGAGATGAACGGGTCGAGATAGATGAATGAGCCGTCGGACTCGTCAGCTTCTACGACGTAGTGCCGGCCTGTACCGCACGCCGCATTAGTGCCGTATGCGCACACCTCGCCACCGACGAGAAAAGTCGGGTCGAGTCCCAGCCCCGATAGCATCGTCGCAACCATCGAACTCGTCGTCGTCTTACCGTGCGTGCCGGCAACCGCGATCGTCGTGCGCTCGCCAGCGAGGTGCGCAAGCATCCGTGCTCTCGGCCAGATGTCGAGACCGCGCGTGCGGGCCGCGGCAAGCTCTGGATTCGACTCAGGTATCGCCGAGGAAACCACTACGACTTCTGGGTCTCCAAGATTGTCGGCATGGTGACCGATGCTCACCGGGATGCCGGACTCAACCAGCGCCCGTGTATACCGCGACTCCTTAAGATCAGAACCGCTCACACGGTTGCCGCGATCATGAAGGACTCGCGCAAGGCCACTCATCCCGGCGCCGCCGACTCCTATGAAGTGCGCGTAAACCATACGTTTCACATCAGGCTCCCGTTCGTGCTGGGCTTGCGCACTCGCGCACAAGGGCGGCAAAGCGGTCTGCGGCATCTACACGTCCGAGTCCTCGTGACGCGCGGGCCATGCTCTCGCGAGCCTCCGCATCGTCGAGCAGGGACAAAAGCGCCGCCTCGAACACAGGAGCGTCGAGATCCGAATCCGCGATGACAATGGCGCCGCCTGCCTTGGCGACGTCCTCGGCATTCTTGGTCTGGTGATCGCCGGTCGCGTACGGATACGGCACCAACACGGCCGCCCGCCCAACTGCGGTGATCTCGGCGATCGAGGTCGCGCCGGCACGGGCTACCACGACGTCAGCGGCGGCGAGAACCTGTCCCATGTCATCGAGGTAGGACACGACATGGTAGCGCTCACGCTCAGCTGCGGTAAGAGTATCCGCGTCTGCCGCTGAGCGCACACTCTCATACTCCGCCGCGCCGGCGACATGCACGACCCGTACCCAGGGCCGAGCGCAGATTCGTGGAGCAAGTGCGACGAGTGTTTCGTTGAGGTGGCGCGCGCCACGGCTCCCGCCAAACGCAAGAAGCAAGACATCGTCATCGGAAAGATCCATCTGGCGGCGGGCCTCGATCCTGTCCGCCGAGACTATCGCGTCCCTGACCGGGTTACCAGTCACCTCAGTGCGTCGAGATCGGCCAAGTCTTGCGCCAGTCTCGGCGTACGTCACTCCAATTGCGCACGCAAACCGGGCAAGCACCCGGTTTGCCACGCCGGGAACCGAGTTTTGTTCATGCAAGATGAGAGGGATGCGGCGCACGGAAGCGGCAAGGCCGACCGGAAGCGAGACATAGCCGCCAAAACCCGCTACCGCGCCAGGACGAAGCCGCCCCAGTAGCGCGATCGCCCGGATCGTCGACACTGCGAGAACGCCAGCCGCGCCCACCAACGATGCTGGACGGGAGCGATCGAACCCGCGAGCAGGAAGGGCATGGAACGCCAAGCCCGCCTCACGCGCAAGACCGGCCTCGGGGCCACCGGGTGCTCCGACGAAGTGCACCTCATGTCCGTCGGCACGCAACCGCTCGGCCACCGTCAATGCCGGATAGATGTGACCGGCGGTTCCCCCGCCGCTCAGCACGATTCGCACGCGTACTCTTCTCCTTGCTCGTATGGTTCACGCGCGCCTCAGCGCGGGCACCATAGGTGGACACGGACATGATCAGCCCGATACACAACATGGTGAGCACCAGCGACGATCCGCCAAAACTCACGAGAGGCAACGTGATTCCCTTGACGGGCATCAGTCCGGTCACCGCCGCCATGTTCATCACGGCCTGCAGCACGATCATGCCGGTCAACCCTCCGGCAATGAGGCGACCGTACTGGTCCTTGCAGCCGAGCGCGATGCGCACTCCGGCGTAAGCGATCGCGGCAAACGCGAGCACCACTGAGAGGGTTCCGGCAAGGCCGAGTTCCTCTCCGATGATAGCGAAGATGAAGTCCGTGTGCGCGGCTGGCAGATAGAAGAACTTCTGCCGTGACATTCCGAGGCCCACTCCTGTGATACCACCGGATCCAAACGCGTACATGGCCTGAATGCTCTGGTAGCCTGCCCCTTGAGGATCGGCCCACGGATCGAGGAACGCCGTGAATCGCGCCAATCGGTACGGCGCAATCGCGATGAGCCCCGCGATCGCGACCAGACCTCCAACGGCGACACCGCTCAACACCTTGCCGCTAGCGCCGCTTATCAGCAACACGAAGTAGACCGCAGCGCAAATCGAGATGGCTGTTCCAAGGTCGGGCTGGAACATGATCAGCGCAGACGGCGCCCCGGCGATGGTCACGATACGCAACCAGAACTGGCTGGCAGTCAGGGTTTTTTGCCGATACTGTTGCACGAGTATCGCGGCTACAAGCACGCACCCAATCTTCGCGAGCTCAGACGGCTGTATGGTAAACGGCCCTAGGTCAATCCAGCGTGTCGCTCCCCACTTGCCCACTCCGTTCACCAAAACGATGACGAGACCAGTTAACGATATGATCCACAAAGCTGGCCCACTCCAGCGCATCCGGCGATAATCCACAGCCATCGCCGCGGCCATGAATGTGAAACCGAGGGCAATAGCGGCGAGGTGACGCTTGAGGTGGTGGGCGCCGTCTTGAAGCCTCACGACATCCGAGGCTGACGACGCCGAGTAGACCATCAGCACTCCTCCACACAACAAGAAGAAAGTAGCGAACAGAAGCGTGTAACGGGCGCGAAGGCCGCCCGCGTAGCCGGTTCGTGGTGCCATCTCAGCCAACCTCCCGGCCGAGCGACGCAATCATCTCTTTGAACCGGGAGCCGCGATCCGCATATGAGGCGAACTCATCGAAAGAAGCGCAGGCCGGAGAGAGCACAACGACATCCCCCTCGCTAGCCATCCGATGCGCGATGCCCACAGCACTGCGAAGGTCAGTCGCCGCCTCGTAATCGACCCCCGCCTTCACGAGCGCAGCGGCGATCTCGTCTGCCGCCTCACCGAACACAACCGCCCGCGCCCGCCGGCCGCCTACCGCCCACGCGAGCTCATCGAATGACGCGCCTTTGTTTCGACCGCCAAGGAGCACGGTGGTCCTTCGGTCACTAAACGATTCCAGCGCCTTGATCGCCGCTCCAGGATTGGTTGCTTTCGAGTCGTTGAAGTATTCAACGCCCTCAACGATGCCGACAGGCTCGAGCCGGTGCGCGAGCGGCTCGAAGCTCTCAAGTCCATTGCGCACGTCTTCTACCGAAACCCCAAACGCGAGAGCCGCCGCGGTAGCCGCGCAAGCGTTGGCGAGATTGTGTGCGCCCCGGATGCGCAGCGCGTCCCGGTGGACAACGCGGTGAGCGACCCCGCGAACCATCGCGGTGATGTAGCCGCCGGCGCCAACGCCGACTCCGCCCTCGGGGACGCTCTTCACACTCGTGCGAACAACGCGCGCGCCCCGGCTCTCAATCACGTCGGCGAAAGGCGCCGCACCAGGGTCGTCAACGTCGACGACGGCCGTGTCATCTTGGGTGAGGTTGGCAAACACTCGCGCCTTGTCCGCGGTGTAGGTGGCCATATCGCCGTGCCAGTCGAGGTGGTCGGGCGTGATGTTCAACAGCACAGCGACACGAGGATGGAACTGGCTCGTAAGGGCGAGCTGGAACGACGAGACCTCGGCCACGATCGCGCCTGCGGGTCCCGTCTCGGCCACGGCGCTGATCGCGGGCATCCCAATGTTGCCAGCAACTCGCACAGCCACCCCTCCGCCAAGAAGGAGTTGGCCGATGAGACTCGTCACCGTCGTCTTGCCGTTGGTTCCCGTCACCGCGATCCAGGGCGCGCTCGACCGGCGATACGCGAACTCGATCTCAGAGATGGTTTCAACCGAAGCACGATGCGCGGCACGAAACAGCGGGGATGCGGGCGGGATCCCCGGACTCATCAAGGCCAGGTCATACTCGGCGGCTATGTCCGAGACGCCCAAGAGCACGGTCGCGCCAAGGCTCCGGATATCTGCCGCTGTGGCTTGGAGCGCCTCGGTTTCGGAACCGTCTACCACGGTCACCCGGACAGAGCACCCGGCACTTCCAGTGTCGAGCAGGTATCGAGCGCACGCTTCGCCTGAGGTCCCGAGTCCCACCACGAGGATGTCCATGCCCTCTTTCAGCACGTCAACCCCTCACCGATCCAACAAAGTAAAGCGCGAATCCCGCACCCGCGAGGATGCCGGTGACGATCCAGAACCTGAGCATGACCTTTGTCTCGGACCATCCCTTCATCTCAAAGTGATGGTGAAGCGGCGCCATCAAAAAGATGCGTCTGCCGGTCAGCTTGAACGAAGCTACCTGGAGGATGACCGAGAGCGTCTCGGCTAGATATATCCCGCCGATCAGCACGAGCAGAAGCTCGGTCTTCGTAATGATGCCAAACGCGGCAATCGCCGCCCCGAGACCAAGCGAACCGGTATCTCCCATGAAGATGTCGGCAGGATAGGCGTTGTACCACAAAAAGCCCATGCACGCTCCCGCGATCGCGGCAGCGAGAAGCGCCACCTCAAGGCGGTCCTGGCGAAACGCTATACCGGCGTACGCGAGCATAACGATCGTGACCGTACCGGCCGCAAGCCCATCAAGCCCATCCGTCAAGTTCACCGCGTTTGAGAACCCGGCGATCATGAAGAACACGAGCCCGAGATAGAGCCACGGCACCACCAATCCGGCGTCACCGACGGCCACGAGGGAGCTTACGGACCCGAGATCGAGACTCACGCCCGTAAGAGGCAAGTCGACGACGGTACTCACCCCGCCCCAGTTGACCGCGAGCAACCCAAAACTGAGCGCGACAAACGCCTGTCCCGCGATCTTCAAGCGCGGAGTGAGACCCAGTGAACGTTCGTGCACGACCTTCGCCCAGTCATCGATAAACCCGAGTAACCCGCACGCCGCCATGGCGGCGACCGCGAGCAAACTCAAGCGCCCAAAATCGCCGAGAAACACGTAGACGCCAGCGACCACCAGAAGAATCAGCACGCCACCCATGGTAGGGGTACCCTGCTTGACGAGGTGGCCTTGGGGTCCATCGGCCCGCACCTGCTGACCGATCCCGCGAAACTTCAGCAGCCGGATCCAAAATGGGAAGAGAGCCCCCGTCGCAACGAGTGCGAGCACCACGGCCATGAAGACCTGATATGACGGATACTCCGCGAAATCAAACACGCGGCTCCACGATCCCTTCCACGACTCGCTCAAGCCGCATCACACGCGACGCTTTGACGAGCACGATATCTCCTGGTTCCAACGTGTCATCGAGCACTTCGCTCGCTTCCTCGGCGGTCACGCAGGGACGCACCAGCGACGAATCCATGCCAACGGCGCGTGCGCCCTCGGCGACACGGCGAGCTCGCTCACCGACAGTCACCAACACACCGATTCCGGCGCGCGCGACGTGTTCGCCAAGCTGGAAATGCGCGAGTTCAGTGAGTGAGCCGAGCTCGGCCATGTCTCCCAGCACCGCTACCGTGCGTCCCTCCGCGCGCATTTCGGCGAGAGTGTCGACCGCCGCCCGCATCGATGCTGGATTGGCGTTGTATGCGTCGTTGATCACATGGATGCCGCTCGCCGTGACGAACGCCTGCATTCGCATGTCGGCACCGGTCATCACCGAGAGACCCGCCGCTATATCGAACGGATCGAAGCCAAGGGCGTCGGCGACCGCGGCGGCGGCGAGCGCATTGTAGACGTTGTGCCTCCCGGGAACGCTAAGCTGCACCGAGACGCGGACTTGAGGAAGCACGAGCGAGAAATGAGCGAGGCTCGCCGCGTCGACCGTTATCTCTTCCGCACGAACTTCGCACGCCTCCGACAACCCGTAGCGAACGACGGGGGCCGATGATTTCGTGGCGAGGCGACTCGAAAACGCGTCATCGCCGTTGAGGAAAACCGTGCCGTCAGCTGGGATTGCCTCGATGAGTTCACCTTTAGCCGACGCAATAGCCTCCTGAGAGCCGAGAAGCTCGATGTGGCTCACGCCGATGTTGGTCACGATGCCCATCGTGGGTGACGCTATACGCGCAAGCTCCGCGATCTCTCCCGTCCCGCGCATCGCCATCTCGACCACGAGCACATCGGTATCCGCGCCCGCTTCCAACACGGTGAGGGGCACGCCAAGCTCGTTGTTGCGGTTGCCAGCCGTTGCGACAACCTTGCGGCACGTCCCCAACACCGATACGAGGTACTCTTTGGTCGTGGTCTTTCCCGTCGAGCCGGTCACGCCGATGACCGGGCAAAATAGTCTGCTTCGATGAAACGTCGCGAGCCGCTGGATCGCCGCAAGCGTGTCGGGCACCCTGACTACGGCGACCCCGCGCCTTCGAGCCGCCTCCATCAACTCAGCAAGATCGGCGTCCGGCCGTGTCACGATCAGCGCGCGAGCGCCAGCTTCGACCGCCTCCCCGAAGTGCTCATGCCCGTCGGTGCGGCCGCCTGGCAGAGCAAAGAACGCTCCACCGGGCTCGACCTCTCTCGAATCGATCGCGACCCCGTTGACCATCGCATCGGGAGAGCCAGCGAGAAGCTCACCGCCCACGATGGACACCAGCTTGTCGACGGGAAGGGTCAGCACAGCCGCTCAAGCTCCTCGCGCGCGACCTCGCGATCATCGAATCGAACCGTCCGATCGGCGAATATCTGGTAACCCTCGTGCCCCTTGCCCGCGATCAGCACCGCATCTCCTGGACCGGCTTGCTCAAACGCCCGGGCTATCGCGGAGCGCCGATCAATTACCACCTCGTAGGCCGCTCCGGTCGGCTTGATCCCGTCTTCAATCTGCAAGATGATGCCTACCGGATCCTCGGAACGGGGATTGTCGCTCGTCACGATCGTCATGTCGGCTACATGTCCCGCCGCTGCACCCATGAGCGGCCGCTTGTCCGGATCGCGATCGCCGCCACAGCCAAAAACAACGAGGACTCTCCCCGGTGTGACATCGTGAACCGCCACAAGCGCCTTTTCGAGACTGTCCGGGGTATGTGCGTAATCGACGAAGACACTGAACGGCTGACCGGCGTCGATACGCTCGAGGCGCCCCGGAACCTGCGGGGCGCCGGATAGTCCCGCGACTATGTGTTCAAGTGGCACTCCGAGCGCGTGCGCGCAACCCGCCGCCACTAGCGCGTTGCTCACGTTGTACTCGGCGGCCAGAGGCAACTCCACTCGCGCGGATCCGGCCGGGGTATGGAGCGTGAACTCCGCCCTGTCAGCGTAGAGGACTTCATCGGCCGCTCGTATGTCAGCCTCAGCGATCCTGCCGACACTCACGACGCCATCGAGCTCGAAAGCCATGCCGGCCCCGTATACATCGTCGATGTTGACTACGCGCATCTCAACATCAAGATCGGTGAAGAGGCGTCGCTTGACCGAGAAGTACTCCTCCACGGTGTGGTGGTAGTCGAGGTGATCCTGAGTCAAGTTTGTGAAGGCGGCGACGGAAAAGCGCACGGCGTCAACACGGTGAAGATCGATCGCGTGTGAAGAGACCTCCATAGCCACGCTGTCGACTCCTTCTGCTCTCATACGCGCGAGGAGCGCCTGGAGGTCGGCCGATTCAGGTGTGGTTCTCCCGGCGTCGAACCGCTGGCTGCCGATGCGCGTCTCGACGGTCCCGACGAGACCTGTCACCGCGCCCGCCGCACGCATGATCGCGTCAACCAGATACGTGGTCGTGGTCTTGCCGTTGGTTCCGGTGATACCTACGACCTTAAGTGATCTGCTGGGATGCCCGTGAAATGCGGCGGCCGCACGGGCGAGGGCGGCACGCGTGTCTGCGACCACGACCTGCGCGCTCTCGTCAACATCGTCGAGCGTCCGCTCCACTACGAGCACGACCGCTCCACGCCGTGCCGCCTCGGCGGCATGATAGTGACCATCGGTGGAAAAGCCCGGAATACAGAAGAACGCGTCACCTTGTTGCACCTTAGTTGAACGGTACGCGATGCCAGTGACGTGAAGATCGCGGCAACCAGCCGACATGACTTCACCGCCGAGCAACTCTATGATGTCGCGTCCAGTCACATCTGCTCCAGGGGGAATCGGACGGTAGATTCTATCACGCCCCGGTCCGCCTTCACTCCTCATCGGTATCCGGCAACACCGTGTCCGTTGCGACCTGGGAGGCAGGAACGGCCGGCGGGATCTTCAAGTGCGCGACGGCAAACGAAGCGACCTCCCGGAACACCGGTGCGGCAACAGCCCCCCCGTAGATCGCTCCACGAGGTTCGTCAACCATGACCACGATAAGTAACTGCGGATCATGCGCTGGCAGGAACCCGGAGAACGACGCGATGTAGGCCCCTTCCGCGTAGCCGCGCCCGTCGGTTCTCGGCTTCTGGGCGGTGCCGGTCTTACCAGCGACCTGGTGGCCCGGAACCGCGGCGGAAGCGCCAGTACCGTCACTCACCGCCGCTTCCAGCATCCGGGTAGTGGCCGCCGCCGCTTTCGCCGAGATCACCTGCCGCACAGGCCACTCGAACTCCATGTCGCTTCTGCCTGGCACATCGAGCAGGAAGTGAGGCGAAACCATCTCCCCCCCGTTAGCAATCGCAGAAAGCGCCCTGGCGAGCTGCAATGTGGTCATCGATACGCCCTGCCCAAAGGGGATGTTTCCTATCGAAGACCCCGACCATTCGTTCACGGGCGGCACATGTCCGAGCGCTTCACCGGGAAAGTCAATGCCTGTGCGTTCCGTCAGGCCAAACCTGTCGAGATACTCCCATAGGCGTTCCGGACCAAGAGCCTGACCGAGCAACACGGTACCGACATTCGACGACTGCGCGAGGATCTCGGTAAGACTCCAGGTCACGGTCTGTCGCGGCTCAGACTCCTTGATCGTGCGTCCACCGACTTTGATCGTGGGAGGCAACTCGAGCGTATCATCTGGTTCGTGAATGCCAGCGTCCACGACTGCCGCGGACGTTATTGACTTGAGGGTCGAACCGGGCTCATACACGTCGGTGATCGCGCGATTGCGGCGTGCTGACTCCTCTGATTGGGCAAAATCGTTTGGATCGAAGCCGGGGGCGGACGCGATCGCGAGAACTTCGCCGCTCCTGGGATCCATCACCACGATCGACGCCGACTTCGCCTGCCACTTATCAACCGCCGCCTGAAGATGGTACTGAGCAGCGAACTGAATGTCCTTGTCGATGCTGATCACGATGTCGTGACCGTCGACCGGTTTCTCTTCATGTATGACACCACCGGGCAGTATTCGTCCGGAAGGGTCACGTTCCGCAAGCACATACCCCGCTTCTCCAGACAGCACGCTGTCGTAGTGCAGCTCAAGCCCCGCCAGTCCTTGATCATCAATCCCGACAAATCCGAGAAGCTGAGAGGCCAGGTCTCCACACGGGTAGAGCCGTCGCGAATCCTTGATCAACCCGATTCCGTCGAGGTCGAGCGCTTCTACCGCTGCGGCCTTTTCCATCTCGAGTTTCCGGGCGATATACACAAAACCGCTGTCGCGCCTAAGCTTCTCGGCGTACCCGTCGATGTCCCCGCCGAGAACCCCTGCGAGGGCCTGCGCGGTGGCGGTAGTATCCGTTACGAGACGCGGTGTCGCGTACACTGTTCGCGCTTCAATCGAAAGCGCGAGCGGATTTCCTGAGCGGTCCAGGATCGCGCCGCGCCGGGGTGCGATCTCAAGCTCACGCGTCCGTTGCGCCTCCGCACGCTCGGCGAACGCGGGTGCGGCGTAGACCTGCAGATAGAGCACTCGAACAGTAACTGCGATCAGAAGCACCGCCAGCGCCGCGAGCATCAGGCCGTGCCGCTCGTTTCGTCTGCTCGTGCGAATGCGCGTCTTCATCGGCACGCTCCCGCCCCATCGACCAGGCCAATCATCGCGACGAGGCGAGTGCTGCGTCGCCGGCGAGAAGAACCCTCGCCTCGCCCGCTGTCATCTGGATGATGGCCGAAAGCGTGTGAACGAACGTCTGTGCGCGATCGCTGAGTTGCTCGCCCTGCGGCCTAACCGCACTAACGGACTCGGCTTCGCCGCCTCCGGATAACTCGATGTAGGACACCTCTTGCGCGGCACCCATCCCCATGGAACTCTCGGCGAGCGTCTTGATTCTTGGGGGCGCGACGAGAGCGCTCCTGTACTCTTCGAGTTGTTCCATCGCGATGCGCTCCGCCTCGATATCCTGCGCCAGAGAGTTGGCTGCCACCGCAGCTTCCGCGGCCTGGACGGTGAGGGCGACTCGGCCCATGCCCACCAGCGCTAGTATCGCCAGCACAACACACGCCGCTGCGAAGTTGCGCCGACATGAAGCGTCTGAACGCGCTGCGGTCCGGGAAACCGGACCACGACGGCGCCGACCTTCTCCCCTAATTAATCTCAGGGCAGGCGCGATAGGCCATGTATGACTGTCGTCGCGTCGAGCTGGAACCGCCACTTCGCACCTCCCTTCCGCCTCCGCGCCTAGCCACGCGTTGCGGTTACACGCGCTCAGCGGCCCGAAGCTTGGCGCTTCGGGAGCGCGGATTGCGCTCGATCTCATCGGCCGTGGGTACGACCGGACGCTTCGTGATGATGCGGAGTACCGGGGTCTGGCCGCATGAGCACACGGGCAAACCAGGAGGACACCCACACCCCGATGCCAGCTCCTTAAAGAGGTTCTTGACGAGCCGATCCTCCAGCGAGTGGTAGCTGATGACCACGATCCGGCCGCCTGGAGACAACCAGCGTACGGCGGCGCGAAGAGCTCGATCGAGTACATCCAGCTCGCGGTTGACCTCGATTCTGAGCGCCTGGAAGGTTCGGCGAGCGGGATGCGGACCGGTCCGCCTTGCGGAAGCAGGTACTGCGGCCTTCACGACCTCGACTAGATCAGTCGTCGTGAGGAGCGGCCGGCGGCCTCGCGCGGCTACGATGAATGCTGCGATGCGCGAGGCCCACCGCTCTTCGCCGTACTCACGGATCACTCTCGTGAGGTCGGTTTCGGAGTACGTGTTCACCACGTCCGCGGCGCTTGGGCCGCCTCCAGAAGGGTCCATCCTCATGTCGAGAAGCGCTTCTGCGTGATACGAGAACCCTCGCCGGGCTTCGTCGAGCTGAGGTGATGAGACCCCGAGGTCGAAGAGGAATCCGTCGGCATACGCGATCCCCGCCTCGATGAGGAGGGTGTCGAGATCGCCGAAGTTTCCCTTCTTCAGTATGATCGAAGTGGCTTGCCGGCCGAGGCGGAGTGTGGCTGCTGCTGCGTCTAGGGCTGCGTCGTCTTGGTCGATTCCCACCAGTGTCCCGGTGGGGGCGATCGAATCTGCGATCCGTTTCGCGTGTCCTGCCCCGCCTAAGGTACAGTCAACGATGATCGAACCGGGGTGCGACGAAAGGTGCGTCGTGACCTCGGCCGGCAAAACTGGGGTGTGCCGGTATTCCATTGTCAAAGCCCTACAAGAAGCCGAGAGATAACATCTCTTCGGCGTCGTGTTCTATCGAGTCAGCCGTGTCACCGTTGTACTCGGCCCACTTCTCCAAGTCCCAGATCTCGATCCTGTCACCATTGCCGGTGATCGCAACGTCTTTTGTGAGTCCCGCATACTCGCGAAGCCCAGGCGGCAAAGTAATCCTGCCTGCCTTGTCCGACTCGGTCTCTACCGCACCGGACGTGAAAAAGCGGCGAACCTTGCGGAACTTGGGGTTAAAGTCATCCGTGCCCATTAGTCGCCGTACGAAGCCGGCGTACGTGTCTGCCGGATAGACGTAGAGACAGCCTTCGAAACCCTTAGCGATGACGATCCTGCCCGTCATCTCTCCACGGAATTTGGCGGGCAACGAGACGCGGCCTTTGGCGTCCAGCGTGTGCTGGTGATCGCCGAGGAACATCGTCCGTACCCCCTCCCCCGCCTTGTCACGACGTCTGGCGAAACACTCCGCCTCGCGTGGTTGGTCAGCTGCATGTCACACTCTATGCCACTTGATCCCACTTTGCAACACCTATATGGGATTTCATCCCACTATTCCCCTCGGATTAACACTGCGGTTCCGTCGCGGGTTCAAACTGAACTCCCCCGTAAGGCTCGCTCGCGTGAACCCCGGGAGAGTCAAGAGCGTCTGAGTAAGCGAGAGGAGCACGCGCTCGCTGACAACTGGATACGCGAACCACGACTGAAGACCGCCCCGTCCGATTGCGAGGAGACTGGTGAGCGGGTAGAATCAGTAGTGACCATTTTGGTGATTCGGAGGTGACACCCCTGATGGGCGCCAATATCTCTGCCTCTGTTTTTAATACTTTCGCTCTTGCATTCTTCGTCGTCGTAGTGATTGGAGTCGCACTCGGTGCCTACGCCGCGATTCAGATGAAGAAAATGGAGGATAAGATCAAAGAATAGCTCCTCCGTTCCGTGAGATTCGCGAACGCCCTCCCCACGCGTTGGATTCGAGGGCGTTTGTGCGTTCTCGACACTTTAACCATGACAGGAGGCACGCGATGTCTGGAATCAGGCAACGAATCGGGCGCATCGTCCCCCAAGCGATCCTCGTCGTAGCCGTCGTGGCGTTTGCACTGGCGCTCACGGCATGCGGAACCGTGACGACGGAGAGCGCGGATGCCCCGATAAATCAGGGGTTGGGGTACGGCGAGGGTGACATGGCCGTCCAAAGCTCCGACTCGATGCGTGCCGTACCTGAGATCGCTCCGGTTCCCCCGTCAGACGGAGCGGGGGTCGACGCTTCAACCGTGCCGCCAGATGAACGCATGGTAATCAGGACACTCGGTCTGCGGTTGCAAGTCGATGAGGTCGAACCCGCGGTGCAAGGCGTGCGGGACGCGGTAGATGACGCTGGCGGGATGGTCACTGCGGTGCAACTTTCGAGCGACGACGTACCCGTGTACCGATACGATGCCTCGGGCACGTTTGCGGACGGCGTCCCGCTCATGGGATACGTGACAGCCCGAGTGCCCCCCGACAACCTCGAGCGCTTCATCGAGACAGTCTCGGCGATCGGAACCGTGCTGAGGCAAGCGGAAGACGAGAGCGATGTCACCCAGGAGCACATAGACCTCAAAGCCCGACTCGAGAACTTGAGGTCGCAAGAAGCACGGTTGCGTGACCTGTTCGACCGGGGTGAGAAAATTGAAGACCTTCTCGAAGTCGAGCGTGAGCTCGGCCGAGTCCGCGGCGAGATCGAGTCGTACGAGGCTCGGGTCGCATACCTGGAGCGCCAAGCAGCGATGGCAACAGTCACCGTAGAGCTTACCGGACGGCAAGCCGTCATCGCGCCTGCGGGTGAGGACTGGGGCCTCGTGGACGCCGTGCGCGCAGGCATTCGCGGACTCGTCAGCACAATCAACGGGCTCATCTACGTGACGCTAAGCACCCTCCCGCTTATCGTGATCGCCCTTCTTGCGTGGCTGATCGCGCGGGGATTCTGGCGCAGACGCACCCGGCGGAACAGCCGTGAGAACCGTATCGGGATCGACGACGCGGCCACGCCCACTGAGGCCACGTCCGCCGATGGCACGGACGAGACCCGGTGATCCGTCCGAGAATCAGATTGCCGCTGTGGGCGGCGGTGGCTCTTCCCGCCGCCGCCTACGTGGTTCGCTCACTCATCCGCGGCGACTTCTCGCCCGACGTGCCCGAGGATCTACTCGCCTACGGCCTGCTCGCCTTTGTCATCGCCGCGGTCGCGCTTGCGCGCTCGCGCACGCGCAACGCCACTGACCACGAGCCCTCCGAGAAAGTGGAGGACCGCCACAGCGAAACCGGTGCCGAGCGGCAGCACGACGAGGTCTAACCCGAGGTCGAGGGATTCCGTCCCGGGCGCACCCTGTCCACCGACTAACGTGAGCCACCCGCCGGCCGCGACACCGATCGCGACGCCAATGCCCCATGTGGACGCCCAGAAGACTCGGCGGCCCAATAAGCGCGCTTGCGTCACGGCACCCTACCCCTTCTCGTACGGCTTCCCGATCGCGGCCGGCGCGACCGCGCGGCCCACCACGCCCGCAAGCACTACGACCGTGAGCACGTACGGGATCATGAGGAAGAACTGTGAGGGGACCTTGATGATCTCTCGCAAGAGCTGCATCTTGATCTGGAGCGCGTCCGCGAAGCCAAACAGCAGTGATGCGCCATAGGAGCCACCAGGAGTCCACCTGCCAAAGATGTTCGCGGCAAGCGCGATGAAGCCGCGCGCGTTGGTCATGCCCTCGGTAAACGATCCGGTCTGCTCGAGGGTCAGATTCGCTCCGGCCATGCCAGCGAGCGCTCCACTCGCGATAACCGCACTGTAGCGGCCGCGAATGACGTTAATGCCCACAGTATCAGCCGCTCTCGGATGTTCGCCGAGGGCGCGCAGCCGCAGTCCCCACCTCGTGTTAAAGAGCGCCCAGTGGCTTGCGATGGCAAGGAGGATCGCAACGTACACGAGCGGCGTGTAACTCATAACAGCTACATCGAACCAGCGCCACGCCGTCGCGAACATTCCCTCTTGCGGTCCGGAGAAATCGAACACCGGTCCGAGCCGGGTGACCGGGTCGGTGGTTCCGGGATGACCAAAAATGACCTCCATGAGAAACCCGGTGAGCCCCAAGGCAAGGATGTTAATGGCGGTGCCGGACACCACTTGGTCTGTTCGCAGCGTGATTGACGCGAACGCGTGGACGAGAGCGAGCGCTGCGCCGGCGACCACCGCCGTCAGGACACCGATCCACGCGCTCCCCGTGAACATCGCCCCGATGACTCCCATGAACGCCCCGAACAGCATCATGCCCTCGAGCGCGATGTTGACTACACCGGCGCGCTCACAGATCGTGCCGCCGATTGCCGCCAGCGCGATCGGAGTGGCCATGCGGATCGCTGACGCGAACAGGTCCGGCGAGATGATGTCAGCCAGCATGTTCGACCCTCACTCTCCGCGTCCGGCCGATAATCCACCGTGCGAGCTGCTCGGCGGCGACCAAGAATATGATGAGCGCCTGGATGATGAAGATGACCTTCGCCGGCACCTCCGCCTCCAGCTGCATCGTGCCCGACCCGGCGGAAAGCGCTCCAAAAAGGATCGCGGCCACAATGACTCCGATCGGGTTGTTCTTCGCGAGCAGCGCGACAGCGATACCGGTGAAACCGAATCCTGCCGAGAACTGATCGAAGAGCCGGTGATGAACTCCCATCACCTCCGTGACACCAGCAAGACCAGCAAGCGCGCCTGAGATGCACAACGCCTTGATGGTGGTGGCGGACACCGAGATTCCGCCCGTCTCGGACGCCCACGGGTTGTATCCGACCGCACGTGATTCGTAACCGAGGGTCGTGTACTTGAGCACCCACCAGATGAACAGCGCAAGAACCACCGCTACCACGAACCCAAAGTGGACGCGAGAGACCGCAAGGAAACCGAACACCTCGTGCATCCGCGGCAGAGTCGACTCGGCCGGAAGCTGGACCGTCTGGGGGATCTGGCCAGGAGCGCGCAACGGACCCGTCACGAGCCACGACACGATGTACTTGCCGATATAGGTGAACATCATCGTCGTGATCACCTCGTGCGCCCCGACCTTCGCCTTGAGCAACGCCGGGACAAACGCCCACGCGGCGCCGATCGCCGCACCGGCGACGAGCATCATGATGATGTTGAACGGTTGCGGAAGACCGGCGAGCACCAGACCAAGCCACGCGGCGGAAAGGCCCCCCAGGAACAGTTGCCCCTCGGCGCCGATGTTGAACAGTCCCGCTCGAAACCCATACGCGACAGCGAGACCGGTAAACATCAGCGGAGTGGCTCGCAACAGCGTCTCGCCGATCTGCCGTCCCCCGCCAAACGCCCCTTTGAACATCGCCGCGAACGCAGCGAGCGGGTCGTAGCCGGCAACCAGCATGACAAGCGATCCGATGCCAAGCGCGAGCATCACCGAGACTACCGGCACCGCCAGCTCGCGCAACATACGAGCGAGCGGGTTTTCGGAAACCTCGACCGCAGACTCAGGCATCGGCTCCCACCGCCTCTCCCGGCTCCATGGCGAGCTTTCCGCCACCGCCGCCTGTCATGTGATAGCCCAGCTCTTCGTCGCTCGCCTCTCCGGCGAGGTACTCCTTGACGATTCTGCCTTCGAACATCAAAAGTATCCGGTCAGCTAGTGTCTGGACCTCCTCGAGTTCGAGGCTGATCAGAAGCACCGCCTTCCCGCGATCACGCTCGGCAAGGATCTGTGAGTGGACAAACTCGATCGCGCCGACGTCGAGACCGCGCGTGGGCTGTGCCGCCACCAGCAACTCCGGATCGCGGCCGAGCTCCCGTGCCAGCACCACCTTCTGCTGATTGCCGCCCGAAAGCGCCGAAGCTCGCACCCGCTCGCTGGGTGTCCGCACGTCGTAGGCGGCGATACGTTTCGTGCTCATATCTCTGACCGCCGCATGATCGATCACGCCACGTTTCGAGTATGGTGCAGACCGGTGATCACCGAGAATCATGTTCTCCATAAGGTCAAACTCTAGCACGAGCCCTCTGCGATGACGGTCTTCTGGCACATGCGAAACGCCAGCTTCTATCGCCTCCCGTGCGGTCCCATGCGTGATGTCGTGTCCCTTAAGCGCGATTGTGCCACTCGCCACTTTGCGTAACCCAGTGATCGCCTCGGCAAGCTCAGCTTGGCCGTTACCGCTCACCCCCGCGACAGCGACTATCTCACCTGCGCAGACCTGGAATGAAACACCCTTGACGGCTTCGAGCTTACGTTCATCGAGCACGGTCAAGTCCCTCACATCGAGCACGGTCTCACCGCACTTCGACGGATGCTTCTCTACTCGGAACACGACGTCCCGGCCAACCATCATTCGCGCGAGCCCGGCGGTGTCCGTCTCAAGGGTTCGGGTCTCCCCGACTACCGCGCCGTCCCTCATGACAACCACTCGGTCCGCGACCGACATGACCTCTTCGAGTTTGTGCGTGATGAAGACGACGGACAACCCGTCAGCCACGAGGGATCGCACCACAACAAACAGCTCCCGCACTTCCTGCGGCGTCAACACGGCGGTGGGCTCGTCGAGGATCAAGACACGGGCTTTCCGGTGCAACGCCTTCAGAATCTCAGCCCGCTGCTGCAACCCTACGGGCAGGTCACGAACGACGGAGTCAGGATCGATCGTGAGCCCGTAGCGCCGGGAGAGTTCCCGGACTGAATCGCGCGCGGCCTTAAAGTCGATCACGCCCGCGCGGGTCGGCTCATTTCCGAGCACAATGTTCTCGGTCACTGTAAACGGGTTGAGGAGCATGAAGTGCTGGTGGACCATCCCTATGCCGAGCTCGATGGCGTGCCGGGGTGAACGGATGTGCACCTCGGAGCCGTCGACGTGAATCGATCCCTCGTCTGGTGTCAGCAGCCCGTAGACCATGTTTACGAGCGTGCTCTTGCCCGCTCCGTTCTCGCCGAGCAACGCGACAATCTCCCCGGGGCTCAAGGAGAGTGAGACACGATCGCATGCAAGCACGCCGGGAAAACGCTTTGTCAAGCCGCGTACCTCGAGCAACGGTGACGCCATCACTCCTCCATCGCGCGAAATGTGTGAACAGCCGAAAGAGGGGCGGCCGGTTCGTCACCGGCCGCCCCCTCGATCCATACTAGCATTGCATTGTCACGATGCAGCTGCCCTACAGTTCAGCCCTGGTGGCCGGTACCGTGACCGTTCCGTCGATCACGGCCGTACGCGCTGCCTCGACAGCATCAAGAATGTCTTGCGAGATGTTGTCTTCAAACTCGTGGAACGGAGCGAGGCCGACACCATCCTCGGCAAGCCCAAAGGTCCGGTTCTCGCCGCCAACGAACGTGCCCTCGAGGGCAGCCTTAACCGTCTCGAATACCGCGACATCGAGGCGCTTGATGGCCGACGTCAGCATGACGTCGCCGGAGTCAGGAACCGTCTCGTACTGATCGACGTCAACGCCGATGAACAGCGCTCCGGCCTCCTGTGCGGCCGTGATCGAGCCGAGTCCAGTCAAGCCAGCCGCGGCAAAGACCACATCGGCGCCCTGCCCAATGGCGGAAAGCGCGAGTTCCTTGCCCTTGGCGCTGTCGTCAAACGACCCCGCGTACAAGGTGATCACTTCGACATCCGGGTTGACCGACCTGGCGCCCGCTATGAACCCAACCTCAAATCGCTCGACCGGCGGAATATCCATTCCGCCAATAAACGCAATAGTGTTCTGGTCGTTGATGCGAGGATCGAGCTCCCTGTCAAGCGTCGCAAGGCCCGCCACAACGCCCGCTAGATACGCGGCTTCTTGCTCCTTGAAGAGAAGACCGGCAAAGTTATCTCCCGGCGCCTCGAAGAACTGATCGATGCCGCCAAACGTGATATCCGGATACTCGGGAGCCTTCTTGGCTGTAGTCTCGGTCATAAGAAACCCGACCGTGAAGATGACATTGTACCCAGCCGTCGCCAGCTCGTCGATGTTGGGCTCGTAGTCAGCGATCTCATTTGACTCGAGCGCACGGACCTCTACCCCGAGCTCATCGCGTGCGCGCTCGAGTCCTGCAAATGTCCCGTCGTTGAAGGTCTTGTCACCGAGTCCGCCGACGTCAGTGACCATCGCGGCCTTGAAGTCGACCGACGGTGCCTCAGCCTCGCCGTTGCCTGGCTCGGCGGGCTCAGCGGGTCCACAGCCTACGGTCATGACTGTGGCAAGAGCGAACACGAGCATCAACGCGAGAGCCTTCCTGAGACGTGAGTTCACATGCATCTCCTCCTTCATACACAACATGCCTACCGGTATACATTCTACACATCCGTGACGCCGTGCACACTGAGCAGATTGTTCCCGATTGGTCCCCTTTCCAGATTGCGTGTTCGACATGTCTACGAGTGGCGGCGGTTTATCACCGCAGCCGCGCTCGTGGATGAGTGGACAGATACTCCTCCCTCAGATGTGTGATGTCCACATGAGTATAAACCTGAGTCGTCGAGATGTCCGCATGGCCAAGCATCTCCTGCAACGCGCGCAGGTCCGCGCCACCCTCGAGCAGGTGAGTCGCGAACGAATGACGGAGTGTATGAGGATGAATGTCGAACCCGGCCTGATTTCCGTAACGTTTCACGATACGAAAGAGTGCCTGACGGGTGAGACGAGTGCCTCGGACACTGAGAAACACGGCGGCAGGATCTATGCGAAGCGAGGTCTTCTTCGTCCTGAGATGCGGCCTGCCGGAAACGAGATACGCCGACAGGGCGCGAGACGCCTCACCGGCAAGGGGCACGATTCGCTCCTTGCCCCCTTTCCCGCGCACACGGACGACGCCGCGCTCTTGGTCGAGGTCACCAAGGTCGAGTCCCACGCACTCGCTTACCCTCACTCCGCATCCGTACAAGACCTCAAGCAAAGCGCGGTCCCTCGCGCCCGCAGGTGATGCCGGAAACGGCTGGCTGAGCAAACGTTCGATCTCCTCGATTGACAGGTATCCGGGAAGCTTCAGGGGAACCTTCGGGAGCGGGACCGTCGCTGCCGGCTGGGCGTCCGCAAGGCCGTCCCGAACAAGAAAGCGATGGAAACTCTTCACCGCGGCGACCGACCTTTCGACACTCGCAGGCGCAAGCCCCCGGGTCTGCTCGGCGATGATGAACGCGGCGATGTCATCACGCGTGGCGCACGACGGATCGTCGACCCCGCGAGCGGCAAGAATCCGCTGATAGCGGCAAAGATCGCGCCGATACGAGCTGGTCGTGTTCGCGGGCGAACCTCGCTCGAGCGCCAGATGAGCGAGGAACTCCTCGATCGATGGGTGTCCTGTGGCGGGTCGCATATTCACGATGATACACAGGCGAGCATACTAGGCGTCGAGATGACCGATGATCTCCTCTAGGGGGGTGAAATCCATTCCGTGAGCCTCGGCCACGGGCCGATACGTGATCTGGCCGTCAAGCACGTTCACGCCCTTTGCGAGCGCGGGATCGTCGGCAACCGCTCGTCTCCAACCCTTGTCGGCGATGGCGAGCCCATAGCGAAGCGTGGCATTTGTGAGCGCGAGGGTGGAGGTGTGCGGAACGGCGCCGGGCATGTTGGCAACGCCGTAGTGAAGCACGCCGTCAACAACGTAGGTGGGGTCCGCGTGCGTTGTTGGCCTCGTCGTCTCGATGCAGCCGCCCTGATCGACCGAGACGTCCACAAGCACCGCGCCGGGCTTCATGCTCGGCAACATGTCACGAGTCACCAGGAACGGCGTCTTGGCTCCTGGAAGCAGCACAGCGCCTATCACGAGGTCGGCTTCGGTCACGATCTTTTCGACGTTGTGCTTGCTCGAATACAGCGTCCTGATGCGGTTTGCCCAGATTTCATCGAGGTAACGAAGGCGATCGAGGTTCACGTCCATGATCGTCACATCCGCCCCCATGCCCATCGCCACGTACGCGGCGTTGGTTCCCACCACGCCGCCGCCGAGAACGACCACCTTCGCTGGGGGCACGCCCGGGACTCCGCCCATGAGCACGCCGCGGCCGCCGTTGGGCTTCTGCAGATACGCGGCGCCAACCTGGGCGGCCATACGTCCGGCGACTTCCGACATCGGAGCGAGTAGCGGGAGCTGATGGCTGGGCAGCTCTACGGTCTCGTACGCGATGCAAACCGCGCCAGAGGCGACGAGGCCCTCCGTCTGGGGAAGATCGGGCGCTAGATGCAAGAACGTGTACAGGATCTGACCCGGACGCAACTTCTCGATCTCGAGAGCCTGGGGCTCCTTGACCTTGATGATCATGTCTGCACCAGCGAAGACCTCATCCGGTGTGGCGACGATCTTGGCGCCGGCTGCGGCGTACTGCTCGTCGGTGAAGGAAGAACCCATGCCCGCGCCCGACTGGACAAGCACGTCGTGCCCGTGTGCCACGAACTCAGCGACGCCTCCGGGCGTCATGCCCACGCGAAACTCATTGTTCTTGATCTCTGCGGGGATGCCGATGATCACAAGTCGCGTCCTTTCAGTGAACGGTAATGTGACTTTCCACATCCTGCCGCTCCGGCAAGATGTGCGGTGCTCTTCGCATAGTGTAGCTCACGTCATGCATACGAAGACACCCGGCGGAGTGACCGATTCTATCGCGGCCGTGCGAGTCGCGAGATAACCGCTTCGACGAGGGCCGCGAGTGCCTCCATGTCGGCGAGTGCGATCGACTCTGAGGCGGAGTGCACGTCATGCATTCCGCATGAAAGCACCAGCGTCGGCGCGCCCGAAGCCGCAAACACGCTCGCGTCGCTCCCACCGCCGGTGGTGAAGAGCCGCGGCTCGACTCCGATATCCCCGCACGCGTCGCGTACGACAGCGAGTACCGGCGCATCAGCGGGAACGGCAAACGCACCGTACTGACGCTCCCACGCGATCTCGACACGTCCCCCGTGCCGCGCTGCGGCTTCGCGCATCGCGGTGTCCATCGCTTGGCGGACCTCTTCGACTCGGACGTCATCGAGCGAGCGGCACTCCCCCGTGAGCTCTGCCGTCGCGGGTACCACGTTGGTGGCTGAACCGCTCCTCAACGTTCCCGCGTTGGCCGTCGTCTGCAGGTCTAGCCTTCCGAGTGGCATCGCGCGCACCGCCTCAGCCGCCATCAGGAGCGCCGAAACGCCCTTCTCGGGCGCCACGCCCGCATGTGCCGCGACACCCGAGAACTTCGCGACGAAGGTGTGGTGCGTGGGGGCTCCCACAACGATACCTCCCGGCGGCCCGTCCGCGTCGAGCACAAGGCATAGATCGCCCCTCACCGCGTCAAGATCGAGCGCCTTGGCTCCGGAAAGCCCTGCCTCCTCGGCGACCGTGAGCACAACACGAATCTCACCGTGCGCGACTCCGCGTTCCATCGCCCGTGTGACGCCTTCGATGATCGCCGCGATCCCCGCCTTGTCGTCCGCGCCGAGCACCGTCTCACCCGCCGAGCGGATCACGCCGTCTCGCACCACCGGTTCCACACCTTCGCACGGCTGGACGCAATCGAGGTGCGCCGAGAGGACCAGGGTGGACGCGGACGCATCGACCGCGGGAAGCGTCGCAACGATGTTGCCCGTGTCAGAACCGGTTACGCGCGCCGAATCGTCGACGCGAACGGTGAAACCAATCTCACTCAGCACCAACGCGCAGTGCCGGGCAAGTGCGCCCTCGGCAAACGACGGGCTGTCGATGCGCGCGAGCGCGAGGAATGTCTCGAGCAGCCGCTCGGCAGACATCGCTACCCGTCCGCCGCGTGCTTGCGCGCCACCGCCGCGCCGATGAACTCGCGGAACAGCGGTGCCGGGCGAGTGGGGCGGCTCTTGAACTCGGGATGACCCTGATTGCCGACGAACCATGGATGACCCGGCAGCTCCACCATCTCGACGAGGCGACCGTCCGGGCTCACGCCGCTGATGACAAGCCCCGCGCCGGTCAACCGGTCACGGTACGCGTTGTTCACCTCGTAGCGGTGCCGGTGACGCTCGTAGATGACCTCCTCGCCGTACGCGAAGTATCCCTTTGTTCCGGAAGCGACCTTGCATGGATACGCGCCGAGACGCATCGTGCCGCCAAGGTCATTCACATCGTGCTGGTCGTGCATAAGATCGATCACTGGATGCTCAGTGACAGGGTCGAACTCGGCGGAGTTCGCGCCGTCTAGACCCGCGACGTGGCGCGCGAACTCGACAACCGCCACCTGCATCCCAAGACAGATCCCAAAGTATGGAACCTCGTTTTCCCGCGCGTATCGCGCCGCCCGCACCTTGCCTTCAATTCCGCGGATTCCAAACCCTCCCGGCACAAGGATACCGTCCATCGCCGAGAGAACCTGTTCGACCTCCTCAGGCGTGAGGCTCTCCGCATCAACCCAGTGCACGTTTACCTTATGGTTATGGTAGATGCCCGCATGGTCGAGAGCTTCTGTGACCGAGAGGTACGCGTCGGGCAGCTGTACGTACTTGCCCACGAGCGCGATCTCTACACTGTCGGCAAGCGACGCCGAGTAGGCAACAAACCGGTCCCACTCGGCCATGTCCGGCTCACCACAGGCAAGGCCGAGGCGGTCTATCACCATCTCATCGAGCTGCTGCTCGCGCAGGCGCAAGGGGACCTCGTAGATCGAGCGCGCGTCCTGCGCGCTCACCACCGCTTTAGGCTCCACGTCACAGAAGAGCGCGATCTTGCGGCGAATGCCAGCGTCGATCGGGCGGTCTGAGCGGCAGACGATGAAATCCGGCTGGATGCCAAGTGAGCGCAGCTCCTTTACGGAATGCTGAGTCGGCTTGGTCTTGAGCTCCGAGCTCGCGTCGATGTAGGGCACAAGAGTCACGTGGATGTAGCAAACGTTGCGTGAGCCGACATCCTTGCGCAGTTGACGGATCGCCTCGAGGAACGGAAGCGACTCGATGTCGCCCACCGTGCCGCCCACCTCGGTGATGATCACATCGGGAGCGGTCTGCTCGGCGAGGCGCATGATGCGGCCTTTGATCTCGTTGGTGACGTGTGGGATCACCTGTACCGTCCCGCCGAGAAAATCGCCGCGGCGCTCCTTGGTAACGATGGTCTGGTAGACCGAGCCAGCGGTGACGTTGCACTCGCGTGCGAGCGACTCGTCGATGAATCGCTCGTAGTGGCCCAAATCGAGGTCAGTCTCGCCGCCGTCGTCGGTGACAAAGACCTCACCGTGCTGGAACGGGCTCATCGTGCCGGGATCGACATTCAAGTACGGGTCGAGCTTCTGGATGGTGACCTTGAGACCGCGGGACTTGAGCAGTCTGCCGAGTGACGCGGCTGTGATGCCCTTGCCAAGCGAGCTCACGACTCCACCGGTCACGAAGATGTGCTTGGCCATGTGAGCGTGTCAGCCTCCGTCCGCCTCGGTTCTCGATGATGTCCCTCAGCCATTCTAACCGTGTGAGGACCCAAGCGGGACACCGGATCGCAGCCGTTTACGGTGATCCGTTGCGACGTGGGAGAATACCGCTTCACAAAACGCGTCCTGCACGCTCCGAACGGCTACAATAGCGCCCGGAGAGACTCTCGCCAGCCGTCGCGGCCACGCGGCGCATCCGAGGAGCCAGCGATCGCGACACCCAGTGTAGCCCGTTCGACCGCCATCATGTCCGCCTCGACCGCGCTTTCGCGAGTGACAGGCTTCATTCGCACGTGGGCGATCGCGTACGCGCTCGGCGTGACAGCGCTCGCGGCGTCGTACAGCGTGGCCAACAACATCCCCAACATGCTCTACGAACTCGTCGCGGGAGGCGTGATTTCGTCACTGTTCATTCCCGTCTTCCTCGAGCGCATGACCAAAGCCGGCCGGGAAGACGCGTGGCGGTTTGCTTCCTCACTCTTTAACCTCACGGTCCTCGCGCTCGCCGCCGTGTCCATCCTTGGAACGATGTTCGCGGCAGAAGTCGTCCGCACTCAAACATTCCGGGTCGCACCTGAGGAAGCAGCGCTTGCGACCGCGTTTTTCCGCTTCTTCGCGATCCAAGTGCTCGCATACGGAGCGGGAGCGGTCATCCAGGGGCTCCTCAACGCGCAACGCCTCTTCTTGTGGCCAGCGCTCGGTCCCGTGTTCAACAACGTGGTCGTGATCGTGACATTGCTCGGCGTGTACGTCCCGCTCTACCCGCGCGACCCGGATCTCGCGTTCGTTGCGCTCGCCATCGGTACGACCCTCGGCGTGTTCGTGCAGTTTGGGGTGCAACTGCCAAGCCTCATCAAAGCGGGGGTGCGCTACACGGCAACGATCGACTTCTCGCACCCCGGAATGCGCGCGATAGGCAAGATGGCGCTTCCGGCCATCGTCTACGTGATCACCAACGTCGTCGCGGTCTCGTTTCGCCACGCGTTCGCGTTTGAGGTATCGCCGGCGGGACCGGCGACGCTGATGTACGCGTGGATGTTCTACCAGTTGCCATACGGGATCTTCGCCGTCGCGCTCGCCACCGCCATATTTACCGAACTCTCCGAGAGCGCGGGACGCGAGGAGTGGGAGCGGTTCCGCGAGCGGTTCCGTGCCGGCATGCGCACGACAGCGCTCATCATCATCCCGATGGCCGCAATGCTCATTGCGCTCTCAGGGCCCCTCATCACGCTCTACAGGGCAGGACGCTTTACCTCGGCAGACATCCCTGTCGTAGCCGAGGTGCTCGTGTGGTGGGCAGCCGGCTTGTTCTTCTTTGCCGGATTCATGTTCGTTCTCAAAACGTTCTACTCGCTAAAGGACACCCGCACACCCGCGATCACCAACCTTGTGCTCACGGGCGTTCAAATCGGCCTGTACGCGGTCCTCGCCGGCGGTGTCACGGGTTGGGCCGGTCTCGGTCTGATAGGGATTCCCATCGCCGACGGCATCTTCTTCGCCATAAGTCTCGCCGTGTTGCTGTTCATCTTGCGCTCGAGGGTCGGCGGGCTCGAGATGCGATCCACGGTCTGGCACATCGCGCGCGTCACCATCGCCGCGATCCTCGGCGCTGCGTGCGCATACCTACTGGCAAGCGCGATCGGCAACCCGGACAGCCGCCCCATTGTAGCGGCGCTCGCTGTCATCAGCGCCGGTGTGGCCGGACTCGGCGTCACTTACACGCTCGCGTGGCTCATGCGCGTCCATGAGGTAGCGACCGGCGTGCGCCTCGTACGCAAGCTCGTCACTCGCGGCAGCTGACCGCGTTTACGCCACCCCTCGCACTTCCCGCGCCTGGCCGAGAAGCTCTTCGGCGTGAGCGCGAGACGTCTTGCCGTCTTCACCCGAGAGCATCCGGGCGATCTCAGCGATGCGCGCATCCCCCGTGACCGGCTCGACGCGCGTGACCGTACGGTCGTCCGACTCCTCTTTCCGGACGACGAGGTGATGGTCGGCGAACGCGGCCACCTGGGCCAGGTGAGTCACGACGAGCACCTGATGATTCGCGGCAAGACGAGCGAGCCGCGATCCCACGGCAAGCGCTGTGGCGCCGCCGATACCCGCGTCGACCTCATCGAACACGAGGACGGGCACGTCATCAGCGTCGCCGAGCACCCCTTTGAGCGCGAGCATGACCCGTGAGAGTTCGCCGCCTGACGCGATCCTGGCGAGCGGCCGGGGTGTGTCCCCGCGGGCAGGCGCGAACAGGAACTCGATCCGTTGCGGGCCGTCCGGACCCCACGACTCGAACGGTCTGTCCTCCATGCCAACAGCGAATCTCGCACCGGCCATGTTGAGCTCGGCGACAGAAGCCGCAAGCTTCTCGGTGAACACCGGTACGTGAGCCGCGCGAGCCGCGGCGAGCGCCATGGCCGCAGCCTCCAGCCCCTCGCGTGTCTGTGACACACGCTCCCGGGATTGGGCTAGCCCACCTTCTCCCTCATCGAGCATCGCGAGCCGTGTAAGAGCATCGTCGCGTGCCGCTCGTACCTCAACGAGAGTGGGGCCGTACTTCTTCATCAGGCCCGCTAGCGCTGCTCGGCGGGACTGCACCGCGTCGAGCACAGCAGGGTCATGCTCGATGCCATCTGCGTACCTCATGAGCTCGAGGCCGAGATCGTCACACTCGGCGATCAGCGCTCCGAGCCTATCGGTGTGCGTGTCGAGGGCGGGATCGAGACCCGACACGCGCTGGAGCGCCGCGTACGCAGCGGAAAGCGAGTCAGACGCGCCCTCCTCCCCCCGTAGCGCCTCGCGGGCTGTCGCGCACGCCGCCGAGAGGCGATCGGCGTGCATGAGTCCGGGCAGCCGGGCTGCGAGCTCGTCGTCTTCACCGTCCGCCGGATCGACCGCGTCGATCTCATCGGCCACGAATCTCAGGTAGCTCGCGGCCTTGAGCGTCTCGGCGACCTGTGCCTCGAGGGTCTCGTACTCCCTGACCGCGGCAAGATAGGCCTCTCGCGCCTCCCGGTACTCGTCGCGGGTCCGCAGTGTGTCCGGGCCCGCGGCGCGATCGAGGTATCCGGCGTGTCGCGCGACGCGCAGAAGCGACTGGTGCTCGTGTTGTCCATGCAAGTCCACGTGGTGTCCGAGTGATTCGGCGAGTGCGCCAACAGTGGCCATCTGCCCGTCTATGACGCACCGCGAGCGCCCATCAGCAGCCACGCGCCTGCGTGCCACGATCTCGCGGCCATCCACCACGAAACGTCCCTCGACAAGGGCTTCCGCCGCGCCCTCGCGAACCATACCCGAGTCCGCACGCTCTCCCACAAGCAACTTGAGCGCGCCGAGGAGCGCGGTCTTACCCGCACCAGTCTCACCGGTAAGAACCGTCATCCCGGGAGAGAACTCGATCCATGCTTCGTCGATAGACGCTAAACCGGCCACGTGCACTTCCTCGAGCATCACGGACCCCCGAGGAACTCCGCGGCAACGACACCAAAGAAGTCGCGGCCGTCGAGCTTCACTATCAACACGTCATGCGCGCCTCGCACTATCGAGACCGCGCCGATGTCACTGTCGCACGGCATGAGTACGCCGTCGATCGCCACACGCGCCTCTCGGGTGGCCGTATCGTAGAGAACGAGCTCGACGTGGTCGCTAGCGCTCACCACGAGCGGACGGCTGCGCACCGTGTGCGGCGCCACCGGGACGACAACGGCGCACGCGACCTCAGGAGAGACGATCGGCCCGCCAGCGGAGAGTGCGTACGCGGTGGAGCCGGTGGACGTGGCGACCACGACTCCGTCACAGCGCACGCGGGCCATCTGAGATCCGTTCACCGCGATCCCAACGTCTATTACGCGAAGGTCGGAGCCTCGACCCAAGAACACCTCATTCAGCGCACGGTACGTGCCCGCTTCCCGGCCATCCACGCGTACCGTCGCTTCGAGTGTTCCCCGCCTCTCGATTCGCCCCTCGCCCGCAAGCGCGGCCTCTACCGATTCCATCAGCATCTCGGCGCGCGCACCGGCAAGGAACCCAAGCCTGCCGAGGTTCACGCCGAGAACCGGCACCTCCATCGTGCCGAGAAGGTGAACCGCTTTCAGAATGGTTCCGTCGCCGCCGAGCGCGACGACGAGTGACGGCGCCCCGACGTCTGAGCGCTCAACACCGTGCGCCCCCAGATCACACGCAACGGCATCGTCTGTGACCAGAAGCGGAACCGCACCGGAGCGCGTGAGCCACGCCGCAAGCTCACGCGCGGCGTTGACTGCGGCTGTGTTAGCAATGTTTGGAACCACGAGTACCCGCATCGGTCACACTCCCAACTCATGATGCGCGCTTGAAACGATGGCCGCGATGTCGGCGGTTGCAGGCTCTCCGTCGCGTCCGGCCCACAACCAGAACTCAATGTTACCGTTCGGGCCCTTCAGGGGCGACCACGTCAATCCGCGCACCACGAGCCCCTCTCTCCTAGCCGCCTGTGTCGCCGCTTCGAGCACCTCTGCGTGAATCGACGGATCGCGTACCACACCCCTTTTTCCCACTCGGCCCTTACCGGCATCGAACTGAGGTTTGACCAGCGCGAGCAGTTGACCACGATCGCCGAGCAACCCAACCACATGCGGCATCACCTTGGGAAGCCCGATAAACGACACATCGACCACCGCGAGGTCGAACGGCGCGCCGATAGCGGCCGCATCGACGCTTCGGATGTTTGTGCGCTCAAACACCGTCACGCGGCTGTCAGTGCGAAGCGACCACGCGAGCTGACCGTACCCCACGTCAACAGCGGCGACCGTGGAGGCGCCACGCTGAAGCAAACAGTCGGTGAATCCGCCCGTCGACGCCCCGACATCCACCGCACGCACACCGGTCACATCGATCCCAAAAACTTCGAGGGCGCCAACAAGCTTCTCCCCTCCCCGAGAAACAAACCGGGGAGCGCTCGTGACCTCGATTGGCGCGTCAGGATCGACCCGCTCGCCGGCCTTGGTCACCAACTGGCCATCGACCCGAACCTCACCGGCCATCACAGCCGCGCGGGCGCGCTCGCGCGAGGCAAAAATGCCTCGCTCAGCGAGGAGCGTGTCTACTCGGCGTCGTGCCATGGGTCACTGCCTCATCTCGCGTATGCGCTGTGAGCGCTGACTCCCCGAGCCGTCCATCCGCAAGCCTCCCAAGAACCGCTGCGCGTATCCCCTCGGGGGTCAAGCCTACCTCGGCGAGAAGCGTGCCCATCGCGCCGTGAGTTACAAAACAATCCGGTACCGCCAGACGCATGACAGGAACGTCAATCGCGAGATCTGAAAGTCCCTCAAGCACCGCCGACCCCACTCCGCCAACTCCTGTGTTCTCCTCGATCGTCACGAGCAACGGATGCGTTGCCGCAACGTCGCTCACCGTCTCAAGATCGATCGGCTTGGCCCAGCGCAAGTTGACTACGGTTGCCGCCACACCATCAGTCGCGAGCAGATCAGCGGCGGCCTCGGCCGCGCCCGTCATCCGTCCGATCGCAAGCAGGGCGACATCGCTGCCGCGCCTGCGCACCTGGGCTCGTCCGACCTCGAACACCTCGGGTTCGCTGGGAAGCGGCACACCTGTTCCGGTGCCACGAGGATAGCGGATGGCGACCGGGCCGCGCGCCGCAAGCGCGGTTCGCAACATGCAGACGAGCTCCGCCTCATCTGCAGGCGCCAGTACGAGCAGGTTGGGCACGGACCGCAGGTACGTCAGGTCGAACACGCCATGGTGGGTCGGCCCGTCCTCTCCAACAAGTCCCGCGCGATCAAGACAGAAAACGACGTGCAGGTCTTGAAGCGCTACGTCCATGATCAGCTGGTCGTAGGCGCGCTGCATGAACGTCGAGTAGATCGCCACAACCGGCAAACGCCCGCCAACCGCGAGCCCGGCCGCAAGACCTACCGCGTGCTGCTCCGCAATGCCAACATCGAAGAAGCGTTCCGGGAAACGCGCGGCAAACGCGTCGAGACCCGTGCCTGACGGCATCGCCGCAGTGATCGCTACCACGCGCTCATCGCGCTCGCCCTCGGCAACAAGCGCTCTGCTAAAGGCCTCAGTGTAGGAGATCGGACCGGCAGAGCCGTTGACCTTGCCGGTCTCGACTACAAACGGGCTGATGCCGTGGAAGGTGTCGGGTTTGTCCTCGGCGTGCGTGTAACCGGCGCCCTTGCGGGTGACAGCATGGATGATCACCGGTCCGTCGACCTTCACCGCCCGCCGGACGGCCGACTCGACCGCGTCGATGTCATGGCCGTCGATGGGTCCGACGTACTTCAAACCAAGCTCTTCGAAGAGCATCCCAGGAACAAGCAACTGCTTGACCGACTCTTTCGCCGCCTCGCCCGCAGCCACCATCGCAGCTCCGATGCGGGTGCGAGCCAGCGCGGATTCGACGTCGTCACGGAGGCGATTGTAGCGAGGATCGAGGCGCACGCGCGCAAGGTAACTCGCAAGAGCGCCCACGTTTTGCGCAATCGACATCTCGTTGTCGTTCAAAATGATGACGAGACGCGTGCCCAAGTGGCCGATGTGGTTGAGCGCCTCAAACGCCATCCCCCCGGTCATCGAACCGTCTCCGATGACAGCGCACACCGTCGCGTCAACGGCCGCCGCATCGCGCGCCAGGGCCATCCCCAACGCGACCGAGAGCGAGTTTGACGCGTGGCCGGTATCAAACGAGTCGAACTCGCTTTCCGCTCGTTTCGGAAACCCGCACACCCCGCCGTACTGACGCAACGTCTCGAAATGCTCCAACCTGCCGGTGAGCAGCTTGTGGACGTAGGACTGATGACCGACATCCCACACGATCGCATCCGTGGGACATTTCAGAGCACGGTGCAAGCCGATCGTGAGTTCAACAACACCGAGATTGGGCGCGAGATGCCCCCCTGTTTTGGCGACAGTCGAGACAAGGGTTTCGCGAATCTCACGCGCAAGTACCGCAAGCTCCTCTGCCGAGAGGCCCGCAAGATCACACGGAGCCGAAATCGTCTCCAGGATGCGCTGATCGCTCAACGATCGGTCATCTCCAAGGTCACGATGGTTCCTCTTCGCGCGGCTCGGCGACGGAACGCCACTCCGTGTGATCCGAGAGCTCCGTACAGACATTAGCCAACCGCACGCCCTCCTCGAGCAGATCGAGGCTCTTCTCGAGCGAGCAGTCCTTCTTGCGGACCTGGACGACGATCTCCTCGAGACGCGTCCGCGCCTGCGCGAACGTATACCGCTCGTCAGCCACCGAGATCCTCCACTCTCTGTTCACCAGGATCAACGGCGCGCTCGGCAATCTTGCCGAGAACCCCGTTCACAAAGCGCGATGAGTCCTCTCCGCCGTAGACTTTCGCCATCTCGACAGCCTCGTTGATCGAGACCGAGGCCGGGATCGACTCGCAGAAAAGTATCTCATACGTCGCGAGACGCAAGATGTTGCGATCAACAAACGGCATCCGCGACACGACCCAATGCTTCGACGTCGCTCCAAGCGCTGAGTCGATCTCGGAAAGGTGCTCTGCGGTACCCAGTGCGAGCTCCTTGCAGAACTCGGACGGCTCACCATCCTCGCGGCTGTACGTACCTGAATCGAAAATGTCCGCGACCTCGGACCCGGTGACATCACTCTGGTACAAAATCTGGAGCGCCTGTCGCCGACCCCTGCTCCGCTCCTGCATCCTGCCGGCCGGCCCGTCGGATCCCATCGATATCACTGGGGGAACTCGATACCGTCCACGTAGACATCGACCGAGTCAACCTTGGTTCCCACCTGGCTGCGGATCGAGTCGGCGACCGCTTCCTGAACGGTGCGAGCCACGGTATGGATCGGCATGCCGTAACGCACGGTGATATGCACACTGACAGTGACCGCGCCGTCCTCTGCCGAGGAGACCTCGACGGCCTTGCCGGCCGCTCGATTCACGAGTCCGCCAAGGCCTTGCCCACTCGACGCGAACGCGACGCCTTCTACCTGGTTGACCGCCAGGGTGATGATCGTGTCGAGTACTGAAGGGGCGATCGTGAGCCCCGGTAGGCGGATCTCTTCACTCATCGGCCCTTCTCGCCCCTTCCAGCACAGATCAGATCGGACATGTGCGTGTCAACAAAGTCAGTATAGACCTCGCCGCTCCTAAACGCCTCGGTCTCGATGACCGCCTGGTGAAAGGGGACCGTCGTGGGAATGCCGACGACGATGAACTCATCGAGTGCGCGACGGGCACGCGCTATCGCCTCGGCTCGCGTCTCTCCCCACACTATCAGCTTCGCAAGCAGCGAGTCGTAGTGCGGCGGAACACGATATCCCGAGTAAAGGTGGCTGTCGAAGCGCACACCAAAACCTCCAGGCGGGTTGAACACGGTTACGAGGCCAGGGGTGGGACGGAAGTCGTGCTCGGGATCCTCTGCGTTTATGCGAAACTCGATGGCGTGCCCGCGCATGACGATGTCATCCTGACGGGCGTGTTTCATCGGCTCGCCAGCGGCGATGCGTATCTGCTCTTTTATGATGTCGACGCCGGTGATCTGCTCAGTCACCGGATGCTCGACTTGCACGCGCGTATTCATCTCCATGAAGTAGAACTCGCCGTCCGTGTCGAGGAGGAACTCGACCGTGCCCGCGTTTACGTAATCAACAGCGCGCACGGCCGTGAGGGCGGCCTGACCCATGCGTTCACGAAGTTCCGGGTTAAGAGCCGGGCTCGGCGCCTCTTCGATGAGCTTCTGGTGGCGCCTTTGCACCGAGCAGTCGCGCTCGAACAGGTAGACGGCGTTGCCGTGGGTATCAGCGAGGACCTGAATCTCGATGTGCCGCGGCCGCTTCAGGTACTTCTCGATGTAGACGGTGTCATCCCCAAATGCCGCCGCAGCCTCGTTCTTGGCGGCAATCAGGTTCTTCTCGAGCTCTCCTGCGTTCTCCGCGACGCGCATGCCCTTGCCGCCGCCACCCGCGGACGCCTTGATAAGCACAGGGAAGCCGACCTTCTCGGAGAACGCGAGGGCCTCTTCAGGCGTGTCCACCGCGCCGTCGGAACCGGGCACGCACGGTACGCCAGCCGCCGCCATCGTCTCGCGGGCGACCGACTTGTCGCCCATTTTCTCTATGGATTCAGGCGCTGGACCGATAAACGTAAGACCGCTGTCAGCAACCGCACGGGCGAACCGTGCGTTTTCAGCGAGGAAGCCGTATCCGGGGTGAATCGCTTCAGCGCCCGTGGTCAGCGCGGCCGATATGATGTTGGGCATGTTGAGGTAACTGGATACCGAAGGCGCCGGGCCGATACACACCGACTCATCGGCCATGCGGGCGTGCAGACAGTCACGGTCGGCCTCCGAGTAGACCGCGACCGTCACAACACCCATCTCCTTGCACGCCCGGATGACACGCAGCGCGACTTCGCCTCGGTTGGCTATGAGGATCTTGGAGAACATCTCCGTCAGCTGAGGGGTTCGTAGTAACAGAGCACCGTGCCGTACTCTACGGGATCCGCATCGGCTACCGGGATCTCGCGGACGATGCCGTCCTCCTCGATGGTGATCTCGTTCATGAGTTTCATCGCCTCGAGGATACACACCACCTGGCCCGTCTCGACGGTGTCCCCCACGTTGACGAACGGGTCAGTCGCGGGCGATGGGGAGCGATAGAACGTGCCGACCATCGGTGCTACAAGCTGCCTCCATGTAGCGGGCCGCTCGCTCGTGTCGCGGGGTGCGGTGTCACCGGAACCCGGGGTTGACGCGGGTGTCGCGGAGGCCGGGCTTTGGGCGGGTGAATCGACGTACGCGGACGCGCCGCCCTTACGCACTACGATCTTCGCGCCGCCTTCCTCCACGATGACCTCGCTGATGTCGCTCGCCTCGACGATCTTGATCAGTTCCCGGATCTGGTTCACGTCCACGGAATCTTCCTCCCTGACGGTTTCATACTCCTGGCTCATCATGAACACCGCGCCCTCGACACCCTCCTGGTGCGACGTGAGGTACGCACGCGCCTCGTTAGGGAAGAGGGCGTACATGAGCACGTCTTCCTCGCTGCGCGCGAGATCACCAATCTCCGCCTCGACCTCTGCGTACGTGGTAGTGGCAAAAGAGCCGGGCCTAACATCCGGCCCCAGCGGCTCTTCCTTACCGAGCACTTTCGCAACGATCTCCGCATCCATCTGACCCGGCGCCTTACCGTACAGTCCGCGGATGTAGTCCTTCATCTCCTGGGGCACGACCGCCCACCTCTTGCCGGTGAGCACGTTGATGACGGCCTGAGTGCCAACGATCTGCGAGAGCGGGGTGACAAGCGGCGGAAAACCGACCTCGGCCCTGACCTTGGGTATCTCTTTCAGCACGTCGGTAAGGCGGTCCGCCGCTTTCTGCTGCTCAAGTTGGCTCACAAGGTTGGAAAGCATGCCGCCGGGAACCTGGTGGCTGAAAACCTCCATGTGCATGAGTGAGGTCACACCGCGCTTGAACTTGTTTTTTATCCGCACGTTCTCCCAGTACTCGGCGATCTCGAAGAGCAAGTCGAGATCGATTCCGGTATCGTACGGGCTCTCTTTGAGCGCGGCCACAATCATCTCGACAGCTGGCTGACTGTTGCCAAACGCCAACGCGACGACGGCGGTGTCGATAATGTCCGCACCCGCCTCCACCGCTTTGAGGTAGTTCATCGGAGCCATGCCGCCAATGTAGTGACAGTGCAGGTGCACCGGAAGGCCGACCTCTTCCTTGAGCGCACGCACCATCTTCTCAGTGCGAAACGGCGTCAGCATCCCAGCCATATCCTTGATCGCGATCGTGTCGGCGCCGATGGCTTTGAGCTCAAGCGCGTACTCGATGTAGGAGTCGAGCGTGTGCACCGGTGAGACCGTGTAGCTGATCGCGCCTTCGAACACGCCTCCACACTCTTTGACGGCCGCTCCGGCCACTTCGACATTGCGGATGTCGTTCAGCGCGTCAAATACCCTGAAGACGTCGATCCCGTTACGCTTGCTGGCATGGACAAATCTGTTAACGATCTCGTCCGAGTACAACCGGTAACCAACGAGACTCTGACCGCGCAACAGCATCTCAAGGGGCGTCCTAGGACAGTGCTTCTTGATGGCGCGAAGGCGTTCCCACGGGTTTTCGTCGAGAAAGCGCAGTGCCGCGTCGAAGGTCGCGCCGCCCCACACCTCAAGCGACCAGTACCCGACCGAGTCCATCTTGGGGAGAATCGGCAGCATGTCGGCCATGCGCATCCGTGTCGCCCACAGCGACTGGTGCGCGTCACGTAGCGTGGTATCCATGATGTGGACTGGTCGCATACCGTCATTCCCTCCGAGTTGCGGCGGGCAAGAGGAATCGGTCCCGCATGAACCGGAACCGGTCGTGATCACGATAGTATACCTAGGACTAGACGCGGGTGATATACCGGCCGTCGCGGGTATCGATCTTGAGCACGTCGCCGGGCTCAACAAACATCGGGACCTGCACGACCGCGCCTGTCTCGAGAGTAGCGGGCTTGGTGCCCCCTTGAACGGTATCTCCCTTGAAGCCTGGATCGGTCCCGGTGACCTGAAGCTCTACGAACATCGGCGGCTCGACGCCGATCATCTCGCCACCGGCGGTCACAATCTGCACCTCATCGTTCTCCTTGAGCCACTGTGCGCCAGCGCCAACAAAATCGCCGCCGAGCTCCACCTGCTCGTAGGTGTCTTGGTCCATGAAGTGGAACGCGGCGCCATCGTTGTACAGATACTGCATGCGCTTTGTTTCCACGCGGACGTCTTCGAGCTTCTCGCCAGCACGGAAGGTCACATCCACGACACGGCCTGTCTTGAGTTCCTTGAGCTTGGTGCGCACAAACGCCCCGCCTTTGCCCGGCTTGACGTGCTGGAACTCGACGATGATCCACATCTTGCCATCGTGCATGACGCACATGCCGTTCTTGAGGTTGTTGGTTGAAACTGCCACGTGAGTTACCTTCCTGCCCAGGGTGCCTAGTTGAGCTCTATGAGCTCCGCGGGTGAGCGTGTGAGCACCCGGCACCCCCCGTCTTCCACAACGATACAGTCCTCGATTCTAACACCGAAGCGTCCCTGCAAGTAGACGCCCGGTTCAATAGTGATGACGCTTCCCGCCTTGACAACGCGCTCACCTCGCTGGGACACGCTCGGCAGCTCATGGACGGCGAGTCCCACCCCATGACCAAGTCCGTGGCCAAAGTGTTCCGCCAGACCAACGCGCGCTAAGGCATCGCGAGCGGCCGCGTCGATCTCGATCCCTGTCTTGCCCGCCGCAACACCCGCGACGCCAGTGCGTTGTGCCTCGAGAACCGCAGCGTGGACGCGACGAACCTCCTCGGTTGCCGTGCCGAGAACCACCGTTCGCGTCATGTCAGAACAGTACCCGCCGATTCGCGCTCCAAAGTCCATCGTGAGCACGTCTCCCTGCTCGAGCACGCGGTGCGTAACGCCAGCGTGCGGCATCGAGGAGTGCGGACCAGATGCGACGATACTCGGGAAGGCGAGGCCCTCAGAACCGTTGCGGCGCATGAAGACCTCCAGTTCGAGCGCGACATCGATCTCGCGAAGCCCAGGCGCCAACACACCGAGTACGTAGTCGAACGCACGATCGCCGAGCGCGCACGCCGCCTCAATCCGGGCCGTCTCTTCAGCATCTTTGACCTCGCGGAGCTGCTCGATCACATCGTCAAGCACTTCGAGGCGACCTTCGAAACGCTCGGCGATCATGCGATAACGCCGGTATGGGAGCCCAGACTCCAGCGCAAGGGCCTTCGTGCCAGACGCCGCAATCCGCTCGAGCGCCGGCTCGAAAAGCGGGCCCGTAGCGAGTACGACCTCCCACGGTGTCCCATCGGCGGCGCTACGGACCGCCTCCACGTAGCGGCTGTCGGTGAAGAGCACGGCCTCGTCGTGCGTGACCAGCGCCGCAACCGCCGCCTCGTCATCGAACACGTCGGCAAAGCCGGTGGCGTAGCGAACGTTAGCGACGGTGGTGACGAACATCGCATCGAGAGGTACCTGGACAAGCCGCTCGCGCAACGCCACGACTCTTGCTCCAACCGTCACCGGCCGCCCTCCGCAAGAGAGATCGCCGCTTCGATGCCGAGCACGTATGAGATCGGTCCAAAACCGGAGATCTGACCCGTGCACACGGAGGTGATGACACTGCGGGCGCGAAATTCTTCGCGCGCGGCGACGTTGCTCAGGTGCACCTCGATCACTGGCACGGCAACCGACGCGATCGCGTCACGCAGCGCGTACGAGTAGTGCGTTAGCGCGCCCGGGTTGATCACGATCACGTCAACCTCGCCGACCGAGTTGTGTATCTCGTCGATGAGCTCACCCTCGTGGTTCGACTGGAAGAACGTCACGTCCACGTCGGCGGCTGACGCGCGGGAGACCACAAGTGTCTCGATATCATCAAGCGTCGCACTTCCGTACACATCAGTCTCCCGCGTGCCGAGCATGTTGAGGTTAGGACCGTTCAAGACAAGTATCTTCACCGATCTGCGCCCCTTTCTTCGGGATTCTCCAACCACCGGGTAAGCGTACGCACAAGAAGTGTCTCATCAACCGGGATGACGACATGGCCTCCCGGTTCGGGCACGAACACGTAGCGGACACTGCCACCACGCGCCTTCTTGTCGGAGCGCATCGCATCGACCAGCGCGACCGCGTCACGCGGGTAGTGCGGACGCTTGATGCCGAGCGCGCCGAGAAGTCGCTCCTGAAGCGCGCCCGTCTCGAAAGACGCGCCGACGGCCTCCTCGGCGAGATAAGCGGCAAACCGCATGCCCTCCGCCACAGCCGCGCCGTGAGGTACCGCCCCGTAACCCGCCACCCGCTCAATCGCGTGCCCGAGCGTGTGCCCATAGTTCAGACTCTCGCGCTCACCCGACTCCCGCTCATCGGCCTCGACAACCGCTACTTTGAGCGCGAGGGCACCTCTCACCGCCTCGATGACCGCGCCGTTGTCGCGCTCGATCAGTGCCTCGGCGTGATCGATCAGCCATGCCACGCGCGCGTGAGACTCAAGCATCGCCGCCTTTGCGACCTCCGCGAGGCCACTCGACCACTCAGCTTCCGGTAGCGTGCGAAGCGTTTCAGTGTCCGCGAGCACGATACGCGGTTGCTTGAAGGCCCCGACGAGGTTCTTGCCTGCCGCCAGGTCGACACCCGTCTTGCCGCCAACTGAAGAGTCAACCTGCGCAAGCAGGGTCGTCGGCACCTGCACGTAGTCGACACCGCGCAGGTAGACCGCCGCTACGAAGCCAGCGAGATCGCCGACAACACCCCCGCCGCACGCGACAATCGCGCCGGTACGGTCGATCCCCTCGGCGGCAAGGCGCTCGACGACGGCACCGGCCCGCTCCCAAGACTTGCTCGGCTCGCCGGGAGGAATCACGATCTCGGCGACGCGAAAACCGGCCGCGGCAAGCGAGGCAGCCACGCGCTCGCCATAAAGCGGGTACACGGTCTCATCCGAGATAAGCGCAAGCGCGTGCGCGCCGGAGACCTCACGCACGCAGCGCCCGGCTTCATCGAGTACGCCGGTGCCAATCACCACGTCGTACCCGGCCCCAGGCACGTGTACCGGAACGCGGATCTCGCGAGCCATTTCACGCGCCCCTCTCGGCGAGTAGCGCGCTCACGCACTCAACGACGCGGGCGGCCACGTCGTGCGCCGCCACACCTGAAGTGTCCACGGTAACATCAGCGACCGCTCGGTAGAGCGCCTCACGCGCGCCGAGGAGTGTCGACGCCATCGTCACGGCGTCGCCCCGCGCAAGGAGCGGCCGCCCGCTCGTGTCTCCAATACGCGCAATCGCCTCTTCAGCGCCCACGCGCAGATACACCACGACCCCCGTCTTCTGAAGCGCACGCCGGTTGGCATCGTGCAGGATAATGCCACCTCCGCACGCCACAACTGAGGGGGACTCGAAAGCGAGGGACTCGAGCGCCGCGCTTTCAGCCGCGCGGAACGCTTCTTCACCGCGCGCCTCGAACATCTCGACGACGCTCATACCAGCCGCCGTCTCGATACGAGCGTCAAGGTCAATAAACGGCATGCCGAGCTTCTCGGCCACGAAGAGCCCTACCGTCGACTTGCCCGATCCCATGAACCCGACAAGGTAGACGTGGTTCACCGTGCTATCCTCTCGCGATACGCGCCGAGCGCAACGAGCATGTCGGCAAGGCAGCTCGAGGAAAACATCTCTGTGTAAGCGCGCGCGAGCACAAACGCCACTTCTGCTTCTCCAACCACAGCGGCGGCAGGCACCGCGCAGACGTCCGAGCGCTCCGTCGAGGCGTCCACCGGCTCATGCGTGCGCAGGTCCACGCTCGCGAGTGGACGCATGAGCGTGGGGATGGGCTTCATCGCGGCGCGCACGACGACCGGCGCTCCGTTGGTCATCCCGCCCTCGATTCCGCCAGCGCGGTTGGTGCGGCGAACGAACCCATCGTGCGGATCCCAGACGATCTCATCGTGCACCTGAGAACCGGGACGTGCCGCGGCGGCAAACCCGTCGCCGATCTCCACGCCCTTGATCGCAGGGATCGACATGAGGGCGGCTGCAAGTTGGGCGTCAAGCCGTCCAGAGCTCTCGGCGTACGTACCAAGACCCGGGACGAGTCCTGTCACGGTCACGAAAAACGTCCCGCCGAGACTCTCACCAGCCTCGCGAGCAGCGTCGATGGCCGCGCACATCCGGCTCGTGGCCTCGGCGTCGGGGCAGCGCACGGCGCTTCTCTCCACGGCCTCGACGTCAACTGCCGCCGGATCTGTGACAGCCGGCATCTCCTCGGGTCCGATGGAGTGCACGTACGAGACAATCCGTACGCCCACCTCAGCGAGCAGGGCCTTGGCTACCCCTCCCGCCGCAACGCGCGCCGCAGTCTCCCGGGCGCTCGCACGCTCGAGCACGTCCCGGCAGTCATCCGATCCGATCTTGAGCACGCCCGGCAGATCAGCGTGCCCCGGTCTGGGAGCGGTCACCCGCGCAGCATCGGTGGGGTCTCCGTGAGGCGACATGACGTCGGTCCAGTTGTCCCAGTCGCGGTTAGCGACGGTCAAGGTGATAGGCGAGCCAATCGTACGGCCAAACCTCACGCCCGAGAGCACGAGTGCCTGGTCCCTTTCGATCGCCATCCGGCCACCACGCCCGTATCCAGCCTGCCGGCGCACGAGATCAGCGTCGATACGCGCGCGATCGATGGGTACCCCTGCGGGCACGCCGGTCACGATCGCCGTCAGCGCTCGTCCGTGGGACTCACCAGACGTGAGATATCGCATGCTCGCCTCCGGTATGCGGGTCGGGTGTACGATTCTACCACCGGATTCCCCGCGAGGCGGCTACTTGGCGGCGCTTACGACCCCTTGTCCCACCGTAAGTGTCACCCGCACGTCACCGAAGAGCATCACAACGGAGCTGCCCGAGATGCTCTGTACCTTCCACGGCGTCCCAGATATCTCTCCTCCAGCCGCCAGCGTGTACGAGGCGCCGTCGAGGAAGAGAACCGCTGCGGTCACCCCATCGACGGTCACAATATCACGCAGGAAGAGCGTACCGTCGGGCAAGGTGACGCCAGGATCGTCAGGAGCGCCCGGCTGACCGGGAGCGACCGTCTGGTCGGCTGAGGGCTCGGGTATCGGCAGGATGAGCGGCGCGAAAATGTCCCTAAACGTGAACACGCGCTTGAGGTCCACCGGAGCCGGTTCCGCCGGTTGCTCCTCCTCGACAGGCTGAGGAGCGCCCGGTTGGACGACGGGATCGGGTGTCGGCACATCACCGGGGGCACCGCCCAGAGCGAACAGAAAGACCGCGGCGGCGGCGAGTCCAGCAACGGCGAGTAGGCCCAGGACCGCGCCCGCAATCAACATCGTACGCCGCGAGCCACCCGTCCGGGAAGCCGCAGAACCACTCTGCGCCGAAGCGCCAGGCACCTGTTCTTCGATGTTATAGCCCATCTCGTTTGCCACAGTTCGCCTCCCCTCTCTACTGGGTTGTCTCGGCCCCAGGCTCCACCGGCGGCGCTACAGGGACAATCTCGGCCGGCATTGTATACACCACGAGGCCGATCGCGGTCTCCACAAGAGCAGGTTCGTCGGTCTCGGTTTCAGTCTGTTCTTCGAAGCGCGTGACCGAGAAGCTCTCGACTCGGACCTGCCGCGTCAGCGTACGAAGACGTCGCAGCAAATCCACCGTGTCCTGCCACGTTCCGCGCACGACGACGTCTATGCTGATCGTGCTGTATGGAACCCCCTCAGCCTGCGCCGGTACGTTGGGAGCAATCGACGCGAACTCAAGACCCGAGGCGTTGACCGTGTCCTGCAACTCGACGATCAACGCGGGAAGCTCGGGCGTCTCGGGAATCTGGTTGGCGAGACGAAGCCGCATGGCCTCTGTCTCCGCCGAGCGCGCCTTAATCGACTGCCGCTGCTCGAGAAGCGCTTGTGCCTGCGACACGCCCGCATCCGAATCACTGATCTGGGTGCTGAGCTCATCGACTACGCCAAATTGAGGCACGATGAAAAGTGCGGTCACGAGTACCGCGATTATCGTGATAACCGCGATGGCGATGATCAACTGATAGCGATACGAAAGCTTCACGATGACCTATCGCCCCCTCTCACTGTGCCGACTCTGGCGGGGCAGGCACGCTGGATTCTTGAGCTTCCTCAGACCCAGGTTTCGTGACCCCGGTCGAGATTTCGAACTGAATCGCGGGCTGGTCGAGGAAGGGCGCCTTCGCCGAGGTGTTCAACCATACGCTCGTGATCTGTTCGAGGTCAGCGAGGCGCACGAGTGTCTTCGCGACCGCCTTGTGACCCACGTCAGGAACGTCGTCACGACTGTCAACGGCTATCGCGCTGAGAGTGAGGCCATCGATCTCGCTGCACTGCAGGCCGGTAAGCCATACTTCGGCAGGGAGGACGAGGGATATCTCGTTAGCGAGACGACCCCAGTTGACTCTCCCCGCGAGTGCGGCGTTCGCGGCTTCCTGGCGAGCTATAAGCTCGCTTTCCTTCTGCTCGAAGACAGCGAACGCTTCCGCCTGTGACCTGAGCTCCGCTTCGAGCTGCTGGCGATCTTGAAGCTCACCGCGCTTTGCGTTGACCTGAAGCATCAGCAGTGAGTAGGCGCCGGCGAGGACTACGAGCACGAGTGCCCCGCCAAGCAGCACGTAGCGGATCTGCCGCTCGAATCGCCGCTTCTCCAATATCTCCGCGGGGAGGAGGTTGATCCGCACCATGCTACAACACCCCCCCGAGGGCAAGACCGATGGCGGGCGCGGCACCCATCCGGTCGCTCATGACCGCCTGCTGGGCGGATCCGCTCACCTGAACGAATCGAAGGGGATCGCTGAGGCTGACCTCGGCCTGCAATCCCTTCTCTAGATAGGCGGCCATGTTAGCGAGCTGCGCGGCGCTGCCCGTCATGAGGATGCGTCTGATCGTGCGCACCTGTGTTGTTTGCGTCAGGTAGTAGTCAAGCGAGCGGCGCACCTCTGCGATGAACTTGTTGGCCTCCCGCTCGAGCGCGTCCTGGGCGACCTGGCGACGCTGCGTTTCCTCGTCGCCGTGGCCTGATGCCTGTTCGATGTACTCACCGGAGATATCCGGCAGACCGGCGTCGATCTTGAGCTTCTCCGCCTCCGAGAACGGCAAGTTAAGCACGTTGGCGACCGCCTGCGTGAACTGGTTGCCAGAAAGTGCGGAGACGCGGGTGAACCGCGGAACGCCCTTCTCGACGACCGCTATGTTGGTGAGGCCGGAACCGATATGGATAATTGCCACCGCCTCACCGGGCCCCTCATCGGAGTCCGGCACCACGTCGAGTCCGCCACCGAGGACAGCCCGAGTGATCGCAAATGTGGTGACATCGATGGCGCTCAGCCGCAACCCAGCCGATTCGACCGCAGCGACGGACGCCGCAATCATATCGCGCTGCGCGGCCACGAGAAGCACCTCCATCATGTGCTCGTCGGCCGGGGTCATGTAGTCGCCGATGATCTGGAAGTCGAGGATGGCGTCCTCGATGGGGATCGGGATGTAGTCTTGCGCCTGGTACTGGATCGCGCCTTCGAGTTCCGCGCGCTCCATGTAGGGCAGGTCTATCAGGCGGACAACAACCTTTTGGTTGGACACGCCGATGATGACGTCTTTGCCCTTGATCCCCGGCTGACGCCACAGGTCACGGATCGCGGAAGCTACGAGTTCGCTGTCGACGATCTCACCGTCGACGATGGCGCCCATGGGCATCGGCACGTGCGCGTACCCGGCAAGAGTGATGCCGGAACCGGAGGGTTTGAGAATAGCGGCGCGAACCCGGTCGGTCCCGATATCGAGTCCGATCTGCGGTGCGCCCGAGCCCATCGAGACGAGGCCCACGGAGTCCTCCCTGCCACGTTGCTACGTCACGTTCTGCTGCGATACTGCTACATTGGCTCCGTTGGATTCCAAACGCCTACTGCAAGCTGTGCTTCCTTTGCGTTCGAAACCCCTTGCACATCAAAGCGCATATCGCCGCGCAATGCAAGTGAGCCCGGTCTCACTGTCGTGCCCACCCTCCGATGCTCACCACGTTCAGTCCAAACCCAGGCATCGCGTTGGACACCACATCGCCGAGGTTCGGGCTCGTCCTTAAGTCCATGTTGTTGTTCCCGCTAACATCGATTCCTTGAGAGATGACCGAGCCGACCATCATCACGCGCGCTTCGATGATTATCTGCTGGTCAGCGAAGAACGCTCCCGCGTGTGTCGGCGCGCCATCGGGGTTCTGCTCGTTCCCTCCGGACGACTTGCCTAAACGAATGGTCCCCGGCGTGGCGATCCCGACCACCTGATCCGAGCGAAACGTCTGGTTGTTGAGTGTCTGCCCTGTTGGCACCACGCCTGGAAGCAGTCCGTGGAGGGGGACGAAGTCACTGTTCACGAACCTCACATTGCCGTTCGCGACGATGGTGCCGTTTCCGACGTAATTGATATGGCCGGTGAAATCGAGGGGCCCATCGATGAACACGGTACCCCACACGGTAAGCGTGCGAGTGCTAGGGTTCCATGCGAAATCATGTCCAGGGTCGCCAAACGACTGGTTGTCACCGATCACAAACGCGGTCGCACGGCTCTGGTCCCTTACCGAGTTATTGTCGATCACTTTGTACGCATCCGCCCTCGCTCCGGTGGCCGCGGCCCCTTTGTACTGGAGCGGACCGTCAGGGAACGGAACCGGCCCCCACTCGTTGTTGGGCACGTCCGGATCGCGAGTTTCATCTCCCTGGATGTTGTCCCTCGACTGCAAGACCGCTTGCGCGTACGTCGCGTCGAGATATGCGGCGTCGACTCTTGGGATGTTCATCTGAGGCACTGACCGGATGACGCTGGTGACCGCCGGGTTCACTACTTTGGGATCCGGGTGGGCCGGGTCGACGTAGAGGAGCCCAACGTCGATCAGGTACCCTGACTTGACGTCGAGTGTGCCCCCGTTGATGTAGATCGGCCCCCAGCCAAAACCGCCTGCCATCGCATTCCCCAGATTGTCACCTTGTCTCAAGTCATCGAACGTGTAGAACGGTCCGTACACGGACGCATTCCCATTAAACTTGCCGCCGGCGCTCTGGTTAAACCCCGACCCGTACGCGATGTTCATCCCGTAAAGATCCATCACATAAAGACGCGTGCGTATCGTTTCAGCCGAACCGTCGGTTCCTCGACCTACCGAGGTCAAAGTGATCTCGTGTACCGAGCCGATGGTCGCGGTGACGGTCGCTTCTCCCGACCCCAGCTGGGCGCGGGTGAACTGCATCGGGAAATCGCCTGCGCGATACCCGCTCAAGCGGATTCGCGCGATGGCGGTGTCGAGCGCGCCGTTCGCGGCTTGGAATCCTTGGGCCTCCTGAGAGTTGACGCTCGCCTCATGCAGGGTCTGATACGCCATTGCGAAACCGCCAAAAGCGACGACAGTGAGAACCGATACAATTCCCATGACAACGACCATCGCGTATCCCGCGTCACTGACTCGCGCCCGATTTATGAGATGTGTCGACGCAGACATCCTTCGTGCCTCTCTACTCTACGAGTCCCGGTTCCTGAACGCGGCTCGGACCGAGTCTTGAACGATACGGCCATCCACCGTCGACCGAATCGTGATCTCCACACTGCGCGCGGTGTTTGGCACTTTGGACATGTCGGTGATCAGCGCGCCACTCGCGTCGAAGTACCGGAACAGCGGCACGCCTGCATCCACGTTAGTCACCCGTGTTCCCCACCTGGCCACAAACCGCGCAGGTAACACCCGCACGCCTGACGTGTTCAGCAGGAACACCCGCTGCTCGATGTACGTGTCTCCGCCTTCCGTCACGAGCTGGAAGTTATGCTGCTCTTGTACGTTGTCAAGATCTTGATCGGTTCTAACCGAGAGCACCATTCCCGTGGGAGCGGGGGATGCCTCGATCCGACTGTTCTGTATGAGGATCTCGCTGATTCTCGTGAGCGGGTATGTGATCTCCCTAGAGAGTCGCGATTCCCTGTCAGCATTGCGCTGCCCTATAGACACGACCTGGGAGATCGAATACCCGAGAGCTAACACAAACCCGAGCAACGTGAGCGAGACGATAAGCTCCGTGAGAGAGAACCCGTCGTCTTTTCTCACCTGTGAGCACCGTGACCTCACAGCCGCCACATCCCCCAGTCAATAGCCGGAGTGACCGCGGGCGGACTCAGCCAGCGAGTCCAATCATCGGCGCCGCGTGCAGCCGGACCGGTGCTATTATCCACGCGGCTGAAGCGAGCGAACGACGACGGAACCTGCACCGTGGTGCCTCCGGCGGGCGTCACTGTCACGAGGTAGCGAAACTCGATCCATCCCTCACCCTTGATGAACCTGCCGTCCTGAGGCGCCTGCCAGTTCGCATTCGTGAAGCTAGGGCTCGACGAACCTGCGCCCGCGAGATCAGTCCACGTACCGGTCCCTATGTGATCGGTGTGGTACCGGTACTGCCACCGGTAGTTGACCACGCCCGTTGTCGAGAACGTGGGTGTGTGTGAAGTCAGGTTCAGATTGAATCGCGCGCGCGCGTTGTTTCCTCCCCCGTTGGTCACTTGCACATTCGCCTCATACGACCCCCGCGAGATAAAGAACGCCGAGACCGGACCAGCTGTGAAGTGCGGGGTGGTCTGTCCTTCCGCGATAGGGCCACGTGAGGTGACATCGACCCTGTACCGGCTGAGGGGAGATGTCGCGCCGTTGGCGGTCGGCCAGACCTGACGGGCAGTCCAGTCCACCGGGGTCACGATAGCGGGCGTACCCACCATGTTGAACGCCGACGACGTCGAAGACTGTATACGCCAGTCGACTTGATACGATCGAACCCAGTCGGTGCCGTCTCTGGCGGGATCCCATCCAAATGTCACCGAGTTCGCCGCAGAGTTGACTGCATCCACGACAGGCTGTCCCGGCGGATTGGGCGGGAAGTTGTCCACTGTCAGACTCCATGCGCGCGCAGTGAGCTGGTTTCTGCTGTCCCGGGCCGATGCGCGCATCTCGTACACACCATCGGGAAAGCTGGCGCCGTCTGTGGTAATCCTAGTCGTGTCCCAGAACCCGGACACACTGTCACTCAGTTCGGTGGTGAGCTTCTCAAGAACCAGAGAGCCTCCCGCAGTGATATCGATACGCCTCAGCGTGACACCGGATCCACCCGCTTCCGCCGACAATCCCACCGGCACACTCGTGCCACGAACCGCGCCGCTCATAGGCGTGCCAGGGCTTACCTCCACGGTCGGTGGCGGGACTGGCGGCTCCTCTCCGCCGCCGCCGCCCCCGCCCCCGCCGCCCCCGCCGCCGCCGCCGGGAAGCGTGCCTGTCGCCCTGAGGTTGCTGATGTGCGTTCCCGTGCTGAAGGTGTGCGGTCTGCCATCCGGTCCAACCGCTCGTGCGACTACCGCCACGTGCATGTACGCGGGATTTGCCGTGCCTGGGTCTTGTTCACCGAACCACTGCGGGGTGACGGTCGCTGAGATCGAGACCGCGACTCCATCGATCGTCCTTGAATAGGCGCTGGCGATCTGATTGATCCGCGTCTGGTTCACCTCGTTGAACGGAACCCGCCGCACCTCCTCAAGAAACGCGTTGGCCGCGTTCACGCCCACAGCGTTTGCCTTAGATGCGACTCCGAGCATCGTTGATGTTGCGACAAGGCCAAACAGTGCCGTGGCCACGAAGAAAAAGATGGCGGAAGCGATCACGAGCTCTACGATAGTGAACCCGGTATCCGTACGACGCGCGTCGCATCCGAGATCGGGACCCACGACCCGCTCGCAGTTGTTGGGAACCATACTCGACCGCCAATACGCTTCAGGGCGCGCTCGTTGAAACGCGCCTCGACCATCAGTATACCTATCGGCGCAATCCCGCAGGCGCTTGAGTGAGTACGGAGCCGACCAGCGGCGCTCCAAGCTCAGCTGATACCGATAAGTGACGTGTACCACTCCACAACGGCCGGACCGAGTACGGCCGTAGCCACCCCTCCAACAGCGAGAAACGGGCCGAACGGTATCTTCGACTGAAGGCCGGAACCCGTGCGCGCTGCGACAGCGATCCCGTACACGGTGCCGATCACGCTACCGGTCATCAGGGCAAGCAGGACGTAGGGCCCTAGGAAGAGCCCCATCGCGCCGAGCAACTTGACGTCTCCCATTCCAAACCCCGCCCTGCCCCTCACCCCGGAGTACACGGCGGCAACGATGCCACTTAGCCCCGCGCCGAGCAGAGCGCCGAGCAGAGCGCTGACAAGCGGCTGCTGTGAACCGGCAAGTGGCACTGACAGCGTGCCCCAAAACTGCGAAACAACAGCGGCCGCGAGGCCGACGGCAGCAAGCGCGCCGACTATCGGATTGGGAAGACGCATCGTGTCGATGTCTATGAATGACAGCACCAGAAGTACCCAAAAGAATATGCCGACGATGATCGCCTGCGGCCCGACGCCAAAAAAAAGCGCGGCGACAAGCCAGAGCAAAGCGCTTAGCAACTCAACGATCGGATATCGCGGCGAGATTGGTGAGTGGCAGGCGCGACACCGCGCGCGCAGCAGGAGCCAGGAGATGACGGGCACGTTATCGAACCATCGGACCAAAGAGCCGCAGTGCGGGCAGCTCGAGCCGGGCGAGACGACCGACTCCCCCCGCGGGAAGCGCCAGATAACGACGTTTGCAAAACTGCCAAGTGCAAGACCGAGCAGAAAGAGCGCTACGGAAAACCACAGATCGATGAGGTCCAAAACTCACTCCCCGCAATGATTGCTTGAAAAGGTGACAAGAGCGCCACCTGAAGACGGCGCACACTCAGAATAGCGCATGTAGGATACGAGGCACGATGAAGGCCGACGCATGAATCGCGTCGGCCTTCCTTGAGCGTAACTGATGCTCTCTGAACTACTGGAAGCGTCCGTGTGGAGTGGTGGCGTCCGGGCACGTTGTCTGACCATTGGTGAGAACATAGGGCTCGACATTGTTCGTCGGGCACACAGGGTTCTGGGCAATGAATTCCTGTCGCAACGGATCTGCTCCGGGAATATCCGCGTCTCCAAGGATCATGGGCAACGTAACAGCCGTAGGCTGAATATTGCCGGTAGCGACAACCTGCTGCACCGCGCCCTCTATAGTGCGCTGGTTCGCGTGGCACGTCCGCTCCTGGGCGGTGGCGCGCGCGGCGTTGAAAACTGGTATAGCGATCGCGACGAGTATACCGATAATAAGGATGACGACCATCAGCTCGACAAGGGTGAAGCCCTCGTCCCTCTTCTGGAACACTCTCATGTTCCACACCTCCTTCTCCCTTTCGGGAATCGACGTCGCCCCCACTCGAGGGCATTTCAAACCTCGCACATCCTATCGGCACCCGGCCTCTGTGCCTTGAGCAGATTCTTCCCAACGGCTAGAGACAAGTATGCAGCCCTACTGTATGAGCGTGATGATCTGGAACATCGGAAGATAGAGCGCGACCACCATACCGCCGACGACGGCTCCCAGAGTCGCCATCATGAGTGGCTCGATGAGCGAAGTCAGGGCCTTGACCGAGTTTGAAACCTCTTCGTCGTAGAAGTCAGCGATCTTGTTGAGCATCGCGTCGAGCGCGCCCGTTTCCTCGCCCACGGCGATCATCTGCACCAGCATCGAGGGAAACACGGCTGACTCTCCAAGCGGCTTTGCTATGGTCTCCCCCTCTTTGATCGCGGAGCGCGCCCTCTTAACGGCGCGCGAGACGACCTCGTTGCCAGCGGTATCGGCAACGATGTCGAGTGCGGAAAGGATAGGCACACCGGCGGAGACCAGCGTCCCAAACGTGCGCGTGAACTTCGCAAGCGCGATCTTGCGTGCCATCGAGCCAAAGACGGGCAGTCTCAGTTTGACCCCATCCCAGATGAAACGTCCGCCATCGGTGCTCGTCCAAAAACGAAAAGCGAATACCACAGCGACCATCGCCACAGCCAGCACAACACCACCGATGCTCGTGACGAAATCCGACGCGTTTACGAGGAGCTGCGTCATGAACGGAAGCTCTCCGCCCATGGACTCAAACATGCCCTCGAACACAGGCACGACGAAAACCATCATGGCAACTAAGATGATGAGCACAAGCCCACCCATCGCGATGGGGTATGTCATCGCGGACTTGATCTTGCCTTTGAGAGCGAGCTCTTGCTCGAAGTGATCGGCGACTCTAACCAGTACCTCGTCGAGCACACCGCCCGTCTCGCCGGCGCGTACCATGTTGATGAATATGGGTGGGAAGACCTTGGGGTGCTTACTGAGCGCATCAGAGAGCGACTGTCCCGCTTCAACGTCTTTGGCCACCTGCTGGATGACGATCTTCAGGCCTTCGCTCTCCGTCTGGCTTGCCAGAATACTCAAGCACTTGGTGAGCGAAAGTCCCGCGTTGATCATCGTCGCAAACTGGCGCGAGAATATGGCAACGTCTTTGATCTTGACCCCGGTACCAAGGCGGATCTGCCCGATCGCCGCGAGCTGTGACTGCTGGTCAAGCTCAAGGATGATGTAGCCCATCTGTCTGAGCTTGGCGCTGACGGCCTCACGGTTCTCGCCCTCCAGCGAACCTTTGACGACCCTGCCAGCCTTATCACGTACCGAGTAGTGGAACACCGCCATGATCAGGCTCTCCTTACTGCTGTCTCGCTCCTAAACAGTCATCATACCGTTTCGGCACGAACGGGCATCTGCTTGAACGAACCGTCGCGGGTCACGCGCATCAGACGATGACCCGCATGATCTCCTCGATTGACGTCTGACCCATGCGTACCTTCTCGAGTCCGTCCTGTCTGAGTGTCAGCATCCCGTCGACGATGGCCACCTTCTTGATCTCCTCGGAGGTGGCCTCAGCGACCGTGAGGCGGCTGATCTCCTCGGAGATGAGGAGGACCTCATGCACCCCCATCCTCCCACGATACCCGGTGCCCCCGCACTTCTTGCAGCCCACCGCCTTAAAGATGCTCTCGGGCAAATTTTCTTCCAAAAACCCAGCGTCAATGAGAGCTTTGGGCGGTGGAGAGTACTCCAGTTTGCACTCGGGACACAGGCGGCGCGCGAGACGCTGCGCGAGCACGCAATCAAGAGCGGAGGAGACTAGGAACGGCTCCACGCCCATCTCGACGAGCCGGGTGATAGCGCCCGCGGCGTCGTTGGTGTGGAGCGTGGAGAGCACGAGGTGACCGGTGAGCGCAGACTCGATCGCGATCTTCGCGGTCTCCTGGTCGCGGATCTCACCAACTAGAATGACGTCTGGAGAGCAGCGCAAGAACGACCGGAGCGCGCGCGCGAAGGTGAGTCCCGACTTGACGTTGACCTGGCATTGATTCACTCCGGCAAGACGGTACTCGACCGGATCCTCGGCGGTCAGGATATGCCGGTCCGGGGCGTTTAGAACGTTTACTGCGGCGTACAGTGAAGTCGACTTGCCCGATCCGGTAGGACCGGTTACAAGAATTGCGCCGTACGGCTTCTTGAAGGACGCCTCGAACCGCACAAGCGAACTCGGCAGGAAGCCGAGGTCTTTGAGCTCAAGCAAGATGGCGTCTTTGCGCAAGATGCGAAGCACAATGCGCTCTCCGTAGACAGTGGGCAGCGATGAGACCCGGAAGTCGATCTGATGTCCGCCTATCGTCACCGCGCAGTGACCGTCTTGTGGACGGCGCGACTCTGCGATGTCCATCTCGGCCATGATCTTGAAGCGGCTAATGATGGAGGACTGGACGTTTTTGGGGCTGCGCATGACCTCGTGCAGCACGCCGTCCACGCGGAAACGCACGCGCATGTCAGTCTCTTGCGGCTCGATGTGGATGTCGCTCGCCCGGTCGGTGATCGCCTTGTTGATGATGTAGTTGACGAGTTTGACGATTGGGGCATCGGTGGCGACGTCTGTGAGCTGCTCTAGGTCCGTCGCGTCGAACTCCTCAGCGGGGAGCTCGTCGCCGATGTCGGTACGCCGCGCAACCTTGAAATACTCCTCGATAGCGGCGAGAATGTCGTCTTTTGTCGAGATGGCCGGCTTGATCTCATGGCCGGTGATGATGCGCAGATCATCGAGGGCAAGCACGTTTTGCGGGTCTGCCATCGCGACGATGAGGACGCCTTCGACGATCTGGACCGGCATGAGCGTGTAGCGTTCGGCGAGGTCACGGGGCACGGCGGCGACGGCGTCGGGAGTCGGCTTGCGCACGCCGAAGTCTATGTACTCGATACCGATCTGCGCCGCCATGACCGACAGGATCGAGCCTTGCGTGGCGTAGCCGAGATCGACAAGAACCCGGCCGAGCGGAGAGCCGGTCGCTTTGTGGACTTCGAGGGCGTCACCGAGCTGCCGCTCGGTTATTATCCCGGCGCGCATCAGGAGTTGGCCGAGACGATGTCCAGCTTCCGCCACTAAGGATTCCCTCTCATGCCGTCAGGTCCCACGTCATCGCATGCGCACGTCGCCGCGCGCTGGCCTCATGGTACGACAACGCCGCCGCGTCGCGCATGCTCACCCGCCAACTCTCACAACCGAGTGGCGGTACTCACCTATCCCTCGGCCTCACGTTTGCGCGCTTTGGCCAGCTCGTCGAAGAGCACCGCGGCGTAGCGCTGGAACTGCTCGTACGTCTTGGTTCCCTCCTTAACGCCGATGCGTACCTCGCCGAACCACATCTCAACCGGTGCCACCAGCTCGATATCGGGCACCGGGAGTGCGGAGGGTGCCGGGGGGGCGGGGGGGGCGGGGGG